>JAKAVU010000108.1:7477-9053 GCA_021817185.1 bacterium | reverse complement strand
CCTCCTGCGGATGGCACTGTCCGCCGCGCCGGAGCGGTGGCTCGGTCTCTCCGAGTTCCTCGCCCGGCTCGACACGATGAGCGAGCTTGGTGGTGAGGTCGAGCCGCCCCCGCCGGATGACCGGCCTCTGGTGACAATCAGCACCATCCATCGCGCCAAGGGGTTGGAGTGGCCGGTGGTCGTCCTCGCCGACTGCCGCCCCCACCACCAGCGGTCGCGAGCGGCGGTGGTGTGGGACCGCCAGCAGCAGGCGGTCGTGGTGCCCCGATTGACGGGTCGCGACACTGCGGCCGGCGCCCGTTGGAAGGGGACACCGGATGCCCGGGTCCCCGCGGAGGAACACCGCCGCCTGGTCTATGTGGCCATGACCAGAGCCAAGGACCTGCTGCTGGTGACCACCACGCGCTCAGGGCTGAAGAACAAGACCAAGGTGATGGACGAGCTGCTGGAGGCGGCCCGTGCCGGTGACCTGGGGAAGGGCGAGTATGCCGAGCTGGTCCGGGTGGCCGCCTCCGGCGAGCCTGGCTGGGTTCGGGCCCTGCCCGGGTTCCCGGAGGCGGTGACCCTCCCCTGGGCAGCGCCGGCCGCCCCGCAGCCCCGAGCGGCCGCCGAGGGTCCGATCCCCCCTCCATTGCCAAGTGGGGCCCTGGCGGCAGCCCTGGCCGCGGAGGGCAGCACCGCGGGTCCTCCCCCTCGGCCCTCGGTGGGGAGGATCAGCTTCAGCGCCCTGCAGATGCTCGAAGCCTGTCCGCGGCAGTTCTGGTTTCGCCATGTGGCCGGGATCCCTGACCCCCTGCCCCAGGTGGACGACGAGCTCCCTTCGGAGGCTGGCGCGATTGAGTTGAGAAGCCAGGCGATGGCGGTGGGCTCGCTGGTGCACCGGGTGTTGGAGCAGGTCCACCGCGGCTGCTCCGAGGGGCCACCGACACCCGCCGAGCTCAACCGCTGGTTGGCGCAGCTGGATCCGGGGCTGTCGGCGTCGGAGCTTGAGGATGCCAGCCGCATGCTGCACTCCTACAGTCGTCTCCCGGTGGCAGCACTACCCACCCTGGGAGTCGAGGTGCCCTTCGTGTGGCGCGAGTGGGCAGCCCCTGAGCTCCCCGAGCTGGTGGGGGCGATCGACCGAGTGGCGCTGGCCGCCGACGGGAGGCCGCTGGTGGTCGACTACAAGACGAATCGCGAACTCACCACGACCCAGTTCGAGAGCTACTCCCATCAGCTGCGCCTCTACGCGATGGCGTACTCCCGGCTGCGGGGGCAGGGTCCCGCAACCCAGGCGGCCATCGTGATGCTGCGCTCGGGCGAGACCCTGTCGGTGGACTGCAGCGCGCAAGCCGCGGCCGCGACCCTGCGCTGGGCCTCAGAGCTGGCCCAGCGCACGATCACGGATGCCGAACTGACCGGTCGCGAGGTGCCCGACCGCCCGTGCGCCACCTGCGCCTACGCGGTCCTCTGCCCGGAGCGTCTCGACCGCCGCTCGTGAGCTCGGTCGTCGGTCAGGAGCCGAGGCGGAACAGTTGTGGGAGCTTCATCGCCAGCCCCATGTCCCCTTTCACCTTGAGCTTGCCGGTAGATC
>JAKAVU010000108.1:0-7467 GCA_021817185.1 bacterium | reverse complement strand
AGCATCTTCACGAAGTTTTCGTCACTGATCGTGAGGGTGATGTTGGGCGCCTCGGCGTCCCCCTGGTGGACCTCGCAGGTGGCGTCCTTGATCTGGACATACCAGTGCCCGCCCTGAGCCCCGGATATATCCCACTGGAAGGTGGCGGTCACCCCCTGGGCCTTCTCCGCCTGAAACGCGGTGGGGATCTTGTCCATGATGTCCTGCGGGGTCATCTCGACTTCGGCCATGGCTCTCCTCACGCCCAACCGGGGCAGAATCGGTGATTGCTCATAATCTATGGGGTCTCAGGACGGCCGCTGATTGCGCAACCTGGCGGTGCCCTGGTCGAGGAGGCTGAACGGCCAGCGCTTGGGTTGGCGCAGGTAGTCGAGGTTGGGACCGAGCGGCTTGGGCTCGAAGCCGAATTGGCTCAGGACCGCGTCCCTGGCCGCCACATTGGGCTTGACGAGCATGTCCAGCTGCTGCGGTGTCACCAGCGGATTGCGCATCAGCCGGTCCATCACCGCTGCGGCGGGCCGGATCATCCGCGGATCCAGGTGCAGCGGACGGCGCTTGCTGATGCCGAACCAGTCCTTGCCGATCGCCTCGGCCACCGCCAGAGTGATCTCCTCAAGCGTCATCTGGTCCGGTCCCCCGATCTCGTAGATGTGCCCCGCGCGATCGGGGTCCTCAACCGCCGCCAGCAGGCAGCGTGCGACATCGTCGGCGGCGATGGGTTGGAAGGTGGCGGTGCCATCGCCGGGAATGACCAGGAAGGGCGCCGGCATGCTGATCGCCTTGGCCAGCAGGGTGAAGAACCCATCGCCTTCGCCGAAGATGACCGACGAGCGCAGGATCACCCATTCCCGGTCGCTCCCCTGCAGCCACTGCTCTCCCTGCCACTTGCTGAACAGGTACGGAAACCGGGGGTCGGGGTCGGCACCGATGGCGGAGAGCTGCACCACCCGGCGCACCCCGGCCCGGGTCGCGGCCTCGACCACGTTCCGGGTGCCGTTGGCGTTGACGGCCTCGAAGGTCTGGACCCCCTGGTTGCGGATCACCGCCACCAGGTTGACCACCACGTCAGCCCCCGTGAAGGCCGCCTCCAGCCCCTCGCCGCTCACCACGTCCCCGAAGGTCGGTGAGAGACCCTCGGGCAGCCTGCTGGAGCGCGCCCCTCGGGCGATAACCCGCAGCTCGTGCCCGTGCTCGAGCAGCTGCGGCACCAGATGCGTGCCCACAAAGCCGGTCCCGCCGGTGACCGCTACTCGCATCAAGAGGCGCCTGACCTCAGCGCTTGCTGGCGCGGCGGCGAGGGGCGGGCTTGCCCGCCACCGCGGTCTTGAGGGCGCTGGCGGGGTAGAACCTGACCTTCTGGGTGGCCGGTACCCGCACCATCTCCTGGGTCTGGGGGTTGCGCCGCATGCCGGCGGCGGTCTCCCGGATCTTCCAGCGCCCGAAGCCGGCGATGGCGACCTCCTCACCCTTCTCGAGCTGCTTGCCGATCAGGTCGAAGATCAACTTGAGGGTGTCGTCGGCGAAACGGAAGTTGGGGAACACCGGATCGTTGGGGTCGTTGTCGTAGAGAAGTGTGGATTGCAGGGTTTTGGCCAACTCGCGACGATTCATGGACAAGCCTCCCTTCTACCGCGGATGTGAACGTTATCCGCTTTATGTAAGGGATTTTAGGCAGATCCCGGGGGGTTCGGGGGGACTTTGATCTCACTGCTGCCGGGTGGGGTGGGGTGGGGGTGGTCGAGCCGGCTGAGCCGGACCTGCCTCTTTGCATAGCGAACAAAGGTTTGTATAATTCGTCGAGGCTCGCCTCTTGGGAGAGGGCTCTCCGGGCTGGGCCAACGGATTCAGGGATGGAATTGGAGCTGGCTCAAGGACCCTCTGCTGAGCACGATCGCCGTCTCCGCCAGGAATCTCTGCAGGAAGCGCTGGCTGGGATCGGGCGTCGCTTCGGCCCGGGGGTGGTGCGCCGGGGCGGGGATGGCCAACGGGGTGGGCTGCGGACCGGTGCCGATTCCCTGGACGCGCTCTTTATTCCGAGCGGGATCCCCAGGCGCAGGCTCAGCTGGCTCGCGGGCGCTCCGGGAGCGGGGGGCCTCTCCCTCGGCCTGGCATTGCTGGCGGGTTGGTCGCGGGAGCTGCCGGTGGCTCTGGTGGACTTCGAGAAACGCGTGGACCCCGGGGAGTTCGCGGACTACGGGGGGCGGCTGGAGAACTGCTGGTGGGTGCGCCCTGGGCAGTCTGAGCCGGGCTGGGCCGCGGCCCGGGCGCTGGTGCTGGCGGGCGTCGACCTCTGCCTTCTGGTCGCTGACCGCTGGTCCCCGGTGGGCGGGGCGGTGCCTGCGCTGCTGCAGGCGGCTCTGGAGGAGAGGGACGCGGTGGCCCTGTTGGTGGGAGGCAAGGAGGTGCCGGCGGCGGTGGGCGGACGGCTGGGGGCACAGATCGCCTGCCACCGTGAGCGCTGGACCCTGGCCCATGGGGATGTGGCGGGCATCAGGGTTCGGCTGGAGGTGGTTCGCAGCCGGATCGGTGCGCCCGGAGCGAGCTGCCTCCTCGAGATTCGCTTTCCCCGGCCCTATCCCAACCAGCCTGGGATTGTGGATCTGGGGCGGCTGGAGGCCGGTTGTGACCAGCTCGAGGAGCTGATGGTGGTGAACAGTTGAGTGCCCAGAGCCGCCTGGGGTTTCTGGAGTTCCCCCATCTGGCGCTCATCCTCACCTGGCGGGCGCACCCCGAGCTTGCCGCTGAGGCGGTGCTGGTCGGTGCTGCGACCGCCGCCGGTCGCGAGGTCGTGCTGGCCGCCTCGGAGGCGGCCAGGGCCAGGGGAGCCCACCCGGGTCAGGACTTCCGCGAGGCTGAGCTGGCCTGTCCCGAGGCGGTCCGGTTGCGCTCGGATCCCGTTGCCCTGGACCGGCTGCGCGAGCAGCTGCTGCTGGTGCTCTACGACTACAGCCCACTGGTGGAGCTGGGCGATGACCAGGGGGCATATGTGGACCTTGGCGGCCGAGATCTCCGCTGGGAGACCGAGGCCGCCCGGGCGTCTCAGCTGGGCCGGGCGGTGCAGCGAATTCTGGGTTTCCCGCCCGCGGTCGGGGTGGGGCAGTCACGCTTTGTGGCTCGGTCCGCCGCGATCCGGGCGGGCTCTGGTCGGATCCGGCTGGTGCCCCACGGGACTGCGGCCTCGTTCCTGGCGGACCAGCCGGTCGCCAGCCTGCCCCTGGCGCCGCGAACCGTGGAGCAGCTGCTGGGCTTCGGGCTGCGCACCTGCGGCGACTGCATCACCATCCCACTTCCGGAGCTTCAGCGCCAGCTGGGCCCTGACGGGATAGCCCTGCACCGGCTCTGCCTGGGCCAGGATTCTGCCAGGGTCATCCCCCGGCTAAAGACGCCTCCCTGCGCGGTCCGCAAGGTGCTGGCCGGGGTGGTGGAGAACTCGGAGGCGCTGCGCTTCGGCGCGCCTGAGCTGGCGGCCATGCTCGCCGCCGAGCTGACCCGGCGGCAACTGGCCAGCGGGCGGCTGCGGCTCCGGCTGCTGGATGAGGATGCCGCCGGAGGCACAGAGGGATCCGGTCAGCCCGGGGTCTTCTGCTCCGAGATCGCCACCCCAGCGCCGGTCGCGACCGCTCAGGAGCTGTTGCCGCCCATCCTGAGCCTGCTGTCTCGAGCTCGCTGCCGGGTGCTGATCGTCGAGTTGCAGGCCCTGGATCTGGTTCCTCCTCCGGCAGCGCAGCTGCAACTCCTGGAGCTGTCGGAGGTCCGCCGGGAGGAGATCGGCGGAGCGGCGGCCAGGCTCAGGGAGCGGTTCGGCTCGGAGCTGGTCTGGCGAGTGGCGCTCAGGCCGAAACACCCTGGGGACATTCCCGAGGAGCGGCTGGTATGGAACCCCAGATGAGCCTTCGTGCGGTGAAGGTGGAGCGTTCCAGGCCGGTCGCCGTGGACCTGGGGGCAGGCTCGGTGCGGGTGGCGCGTCGGACCGCCCACTGGGTGGTGGAGGTCGGATGGTGGCGCACCCCTCCCGCTCGCTGGCAGCGTCGCGATTGCTGGCGGCTGCTGCTAGAGGATGGCCGCTGCCTCGATGTGTATCGGGATGAAGCGCAGGAGAGCTGGCACCTGGGGCAACTCTGGGGCTGACCGAGTCGCGACCGAGGCGCGCCCCGCACTCCCTCAGGAATCTCTGAGCGCCATCTGCTAGTTTGACTTCATGGCTCAGAACCAGCCGGGGTCCGGACCACCGGGTCGCTCCGGTGTCGGCAGTCCCAATCGCCGTCCCAACCAGTGGCGATCGATCCAGTTCCTCCTGCCTCTGGGGGTCTTCCTGGCGCTGAACCTCCTGATCGCCAACGTCTTCTTCCCGCCCGCCCAGCCCAAGAGCATCACCATCCCCTACAACGTCTTCATCTCCGATGTGAAGTCCGGGGACGTTACCAGCATCACCAGCACCGGGGACACCATCCAGGGAACCTTCCGTCACCAGACCGGGGTGACCCCATCCAGCAAGAACAAGGCCAAGGACTTCAGCACTCAGCTGCCCAGCTTCGCCGGCGGCCAGCTGGAGACCCTGCTGCAGCAGCACAACGTCACCATCAACGCCAAGAATCCGAACCCTCCCGCCAATGTCCTGCTGGTGCTGCTGGAGAGCTTCGGGCCCACCCTGCTCTTCGTTCTGGTCTTCCTGTGGTTCATGCGCCGCAGCGCTGCGGCGGCCGGCGGCGGGCTGTTCAGCCTCGGCCGCTCCCAGGCCCGTCTCTATGATTCCGAGCGCCCGGCGACCACCTTCGCAGATGTCGCGGGAATCGAGGAGGCGAAGGAGGAGCTGGAGGAGATCGTTGACTTCCTGCGCCAGCCGGCCAAGTACCAGCGCCTGGGCGGCACTGTCCCCAAGGGCGTGCTGCTGGTCGGCCTCCCGGGGACCGGCAAGACGCTGCTCGCGCGCGCGGTCGCCGGTGAGGCCGGGGTCCCGTTCTTCAGCATCTCCGCTTCGGAGTTCATCGAGATGGTGGTGGGAGTGGGGGCCTCCCGCGTCCGCGACCTCTTCTCCAAGGCCCGGGAGGCGGCACCCGCGATCATATTCATCGACGAGCTGGACGCGATCGGGCGCAGCCGCAGCGCCGGGCCCAGCTTCGGGGGACACGACGAGCGCGAGCAGACCCTGAACCAGATCCTGACCGAGATGGACGGCTTCGACTCCCGAGAGGGGGTCATCGTCCTGGCGGCCACCAACCGGGCCGATGTCCTGGACGCCGCGCTGCTGCGCCCGGGGCGGTTCGACCGGCGGGTCCAGGTCCTGCCCCCCGATCGGGTGGGCAGGGCCGCCATTCTCAAGATTCACACCCGCGGGGTTCCGCTGGGCCCGGATATCGACCTCGACAACCTGGCCTCGCAGACTCCGGGGCTGGTCGGTGCGGAGCTGCGCAATTTGGTCAACGAGGCGGCTTTGCTGGCGGCCCGCAAAGAGCGCACCGCGGTCACGATGGCGGACTTCACCGAGGCGCTGGAGAAGGTGCTCCTGGGGGCGGCGCGCCACGTCGTCCTCTCGGAGGATGACCGCCAGCGCACCGCCTACCACGAGAGCGGCCACGCCCTGCTCGGGCTGCTGGTGCCGGCGGCGGACCCGGTGCGCCGGGTGTCCATCGTCCCTCGGGGGCGGGCCCTGGGGGTCACCGTCCAGTCTCCGGTCGACGATCGGCAGAACTATCCCGAGACCTACCTGCGGGCGCGCATCGTCGGCGCCCTGGGTGGGCGGGCGGCTGAGAAGCTCATCTACGATGTCGTGACCACGGGAGCCGAGAGCGACCTTCAGCAGGTGACCCAGATCGCCCGGCAGATGGTGGTGCGGTGGGGCATGAGCCCCAAGGTCGGGCCGCTCAATCTCTCCGATGAAGGCGACCAGTCCAGCATGATGATCTCCCAGCGCCCCTACAGCGAGACCACCGCCGAGGTGATCGATGCCGAGGTGCGCCGGATCGTCGAGGAGTGCTTCGAGGAGGCGCTGCGGCTGCTCGGTGAGAACCGCGACAAACTGGTGGCCCTCACCACGGCTCTGCTCCGCGAAGAGTCCCTCAATGAGGAGCAGATCCTGCAGGTGACCGGGCTTCCGGCCAAGCCCAGGGCCGCACCGCCGGGGCTCGCGGGGGCACGCCGCCAGGTGGAGGAGAAGCCGGAGGTACCCGCGCCCACCTGAGGGATCGGTTCCCCCACGTGCCCTGGGCACGGGTCTGGCCGATGGCCACATCCGCAGGAGAGGGCCCTGGGAGCTGATCAGCGCCAGCCCGCTACCGTCCGGGGGGCCGGGCTTGCCGCCCTGGGGTCAGCAGGGAAAGCCGGGCCCGCCACCCGCTCGAGGCGAAGGGCGAGCCGACGGTGGCTGCGAGCCACGCACGCCCGTGCACGGCGCGCGGGCGTGCTCCCAGCACATCCTGAGGGTGCCGAGGGTAGAGGATTCCGCGCCCTTGCCGAAAGACTCGGGAGCCCAGCATGTCCCGCCGCGCGCTTGACGGTACGGCGGTCGACGGGACCGCCAGCGGTCGCGGGTCGGCGCGGGTCGCGGGCCAGGCGCTACTTCCACCCAGCCCTGCATTGGGATGACGCCAGACCAGTGGCCACCACCCTGGTCAATTGCCAAAGCGATGGTCCCGGGGCACCCTGCGGCGCCCCGGGACCGTGTCGGCCTAGGCCTGCGGCGTCGCCCGGCGCCGGGCTGCGACCGCCAGCCCGATGAGCGCCAGCCCAGAGAGAACGAGGATGATCGTCAGCCAGAGATCTAGGTTGGCCCCGGTGCCTGGCGTGGTCACCGACGCGCCCAGAACCGCACCCGCCGGTGTCGGGGTGGTGGGCGTCTTCTTCTTAGTGGTGGTGGCCCCAAGGACGCCATGAGGTGGCAGCGGCGCGGTCGTGGTGACGGTGGAGGTGCAGCTGGTAGTGCTGCAGCCTGGGCCGCTGGCCGTCACGGTGTTGATCAGCTGCTCGAATCTGCTGCCGTGGACCGAGGTGGTCCCGGGACCGAGGATGGTCGCCTGGTAGGTGACGGTGTCAACCGCTCCGGCCGCGATGGATGCGTATGTCCAGGTGAAGGGGTCGGCTGAGGTTCCGGCGCCGGTCACCGTGACCGGGGGAACGCCGGAGAAGGAGCTCAGGTTGACCGAGAAGCTCGCACTCCCCGACATCACGTCGGTCATCACCACGTTGGTGGCGGCGGCCCCACCGATGTTGCTCACCGTGATCGTGTAGGTGACCGTCTGTCCCACCTTGGCCAGGGTGGCGTTCACGGTCTTGACCACCACCAGGTCGGGTGCGTTGCTGGGCGGTGGGGTGCTGCCCGGGACATCGGTTGTGACCGTGGCGCTGCAGGGGCCGCTGCCGGTGCAGTCGACGATCGAGGCCGTGTTGTTGAGCACGTAGGTCGTGGCGGGGTCGTACGGGGAGGGCTGGGAGATGGTTGCGGTGTAGGTCTCAGTCGCGGTGCCGCCGTTT
>JAKAVU010000107.1 GCA_021817185.1 bacterium | reverse complement strand
CCCGCTGGAAGGCAACTCCCTTGTAGGCGCTGAGGAGGGACACCGCGGCCAGCAGCAGGCCACCCAAGTTGATCCCGTTGATCTCCAGCATCATGGTCTTGCCCCGGTGCCGGTGGGGCATCACCTCGTGGGAGGCGGTCATGATGGTGTTCATCTCGCCGCCGGCGGCGAAGAGCATGATCGCCAGGAAGGCCAGGATCATCCAGTAGGTGACGCTGAACGCCAGGCCGATGGCGCCGATGCCGTAGAGCCCCATGGTCAGGTAGAACGTCGTGCGCCGACCCACCCGGTCCGAGAGCGGGCCGGCCACGGCGATCCCGATGATCAGCCAAAGTGGCGACCAGGAGAGCAGCAGGGAGCGCAGGCTGACCGGCATCGCCACCCAGCCGGTGGCGATGGTGGCCATGCCGAAGATGTAGGCCTCCAGCACCATCCCCAGGACGAAGGAGGTGAAGTTCCAGCTGTCCGTCGGGCACCACCGCTCGCCGGTCTCGGCGGTGGACCCCTCGCGCGCGCCCGCTATCGTGGCCATCTCAGAAATCCTCCCTGCTCCCAACGTCTTCGCCGCCCTTCGGGGCGATGCCAGATGATCCCAGAGGCGTCCCCCGCTCGGCTACGGGTCGAGGCGGAGCAGCGGTGCTCTCGCGCACCACCAGCTCCACGGCAAGACGTCCCGGTGCCGGCGCCTCCTCCCCGCGAAGGAGGCCGACCAACAGGTCGACCGCCACGCGCGCGAGCTCCGCCAGCGGCTGCCGGACGGTGGTGAGCGCCGGGACCGCGTACCTGCCCAATTCGATGTCGTCAAAGCCAACCACCGAGATCTGGGCGGGGACCCCAAGGCCGGCCGAGCGGAGAGCCGAAATCGCTCCCAGGGCCATGAGGTCGTTGGCACAGAAGATGGCCGTGAAGTGGCGGCCGGATCGGATCAGCTCCTGGGCGGCCCGGTGTCCAGAGCTCTCGGTGAAGTCACCGTAAGCCGGAGCCCCGGGCTCGATCCCCGCCTCGCGCATCCGGTCCCGGTAGCCCTCCCAGCGCTCGGTCGTGACCGAGAGCCCGGCCGGGCCGGCGATGTGCGCGATCGCCTGATGGCCGAGTTGCAGGAGGTGGTCCGTGGCCATCCAGCCCCCAGCGCGGTGATCGGCCTGGACCGAGGCGGGGCTGCCCCCCGCGGCCGCGCGGTCGAGCGCCACGATCTTCATCCCCGACCCCACCCGTCTCCGGATCTCCTCGGCGGTGATTGCCAGACCCATGGCCACGATGCCTTGAATTTGGCGGCTGGCGAGCATCTCCAGGTATTCGGCCTCGGCCTCCGCGACGCCCTCGGTGTTGCACAGGAGGACCGTCTTCCCGTGGTGACGGGCCCGCAGCTGCACCGCCTTGACCAGGGCAGGGAAGAAGGGGTTGGCGATGTCCGGCAGCATGAGGGCGAAGGAATCGCTCCCCCTAACGGCCAGACTCCGAGCCACGGCGTTGGGCCGGTAGCGAAGACGAGCCGCGCTGTCCCGAACCCGGGCCACCGTGCCGGGGCTGATATCCCCGATCCCCCGCAGCGCCCGGGACACCGTGGAGGGGGAAAGCCCGGTGGCTCTGGCCAGGTCGTATATCGTCGTGGCCCCGGGCAAGCCTCCCCTCCCAGCATTCCCATACCGTCCCCGCAACCGGTTGCAGGGGATGCTAGGAGGCGGACCCGCGGCTGTCAAGGGGCGCCTGGCGGTTGTTGGAGTTCAGCGGTTCTGTCCGGTCATGCGGGACAGGATTACGTTGAGCTCGGGTGACCGGAGGCGGGTAGGGCCGGATCCCGGGTGTCCTCCGTCCCTCGACCACCCAGGACAGCGAACAGGGCCACCAGCGCCAGCAGGGGGATCTGGGCCAAGTACTCGTCCAGGCTGCGCCAGCTCAGCCAGAATCCGGCGAGGATGAGTACCGAGGCCGCGACGCGGTACTCTCGGGCCAGCGCCCCCCAGGCCCAGAGGCCCAACATCGCCGCCGCCGTCAGCGCCAGCAGGAGGGTGCGTGACGGCGCCGGAACGAACCCGCCCAGCACCAGGGTGATGGGGCCCGAACCCAGCGGAAAGGTGTGCGCTCGGAGGTTCCCGACGATAGTGCCGAGAGCGTCAGGGTACCGAAGAAGCCAGGGGACGACAGCGATGACAAGCGTCGCGGCCCCGGCCACCAGGCGGCGCCCCAGCTGGCCCTCCTCGATCGCCAGAAGCAGATAACCCGGGGCAAAGAACCAGGCCAGCTGGTTGCTTCCCACGGCCAGCGCCAGGCAGACGGCGGAGATCACGGGGCGGCGGATCCAGAGTACAGAGAGGGCCATGAGCACGTAGGCGAACGTCTCGCCGTTGCCGTTGGCTGCGAAGTTGACCAGTGAGCCGTTCAGAAAGAGAGTGAGCAGGAGCAGTGCGCCGGCAGCTGGCCAGAGCGACCCGGCGGCGAAGATCAGTGCCAGGAGCAGAGCCAGGACCGGGAGGGCGGTCCACACCGTCCTGGCCCAGAGGGGCAGGCCGGCGACGGGCACCATGGCCACCGGGGTCAGGGGCGGCTTCCCCAGGGGGGAGAAGAGCCGAAGACCTCCCTGGTCCGGGCTGCTGGCCGCGGCCAGGATCTGGGCCGGGGTCGGGTACACGGCCACGTTCTTAAGGGGCCCGACCTTGAGGGGGGTGGCGAGGGTGGGCGAGACGCCTAGCGAGTGCAGGCAGGTGATCTCCGGGACCCGATAGGGGTCGGCGCCGGCAGCGATCGCCCGAGCGCCGCAGACGGCCATGGCGTTGGCATCGTCCACCAGCTGCCGGCCCCCTACCACCGGGGGCACGGCGGTGAACAGCACGACCAGGAGGGCCAGGGCGGCGAACAGGGGGCTCATGGCTAGGAGACGGTGGGGCCTGCAGCGGACCACCCAGGAGGCCAGGGGACGACGCAGGGCCAGGACCGTCAGGACGCAGAAGATCAGGAAGGCCAGATACTCGAGGATGAAGTTGGCCAGCTCCGCTCCCCTCCCGGGCAGGTGCTGGCTCAAGAACTGGGAGTTCGAAGCCTTGAACGCCACCATGGCCAGGGCGAGCACGACCAGTCGGTCAGCACGCTCCCCGGACGGGCGCCATGCGGGAACGAGGCGGGTCAGATGTGCCCGCACACCAGTGCCGGTCTCAGCTTGCAACCCTGCCCTCCGCGTGGCCCAAACCCTGCGATGATGCGGCCGCGCCGCCGCCCTGGTCCAGACAGCCGCCCGGGAATAATGGGGGAGTGGATCCCGACCCTCTGACCTACCGGGACCGGTGGCGCGTGCGGCAGTACGAGATCGACGCCTACGGGCACGTCAACAACGCCGTCTACCTCAACTGGGCAGAGGAGATGGCTTCGCGCCACGCCGAGGCGAGCGGGTTCGGGGCGCAGTGGGCATCCCAGCATGGTGGGGGCTGGGTCATCCGCCACCACGACGTGACCTACCACGCTCCGGCTCGCTTCGGAGATGAGCTGGAGCTCATGGTCCAGGTCGAGCTGATCCGCGGCACCCGAGGGCAGCGCCGGACGACGGTGCACCGGGCATCGGACCACCGCCTACTGGCGGAGATTTCCACCGAGTGGGCCTGGGTGCGGCTCTCGGACGGGAGGCCGGCGCCTGTCCCCGAGGAGCTGGTGCGGGTGGCGGCCCCGGCAACCGCTGCGACGCTGACCAGACGAGCGGACCGGCAGCGAGCAACCCCACGGTGAGCCGTCCCGCCTACCAGGCATACGCCTCGGGAGCGGCGCCTCCCGGGCCGGGGAAGATCTGGTCCAGGCGGGCCAGCTCGGCATCTCCCAGCTGGACATCGAGTCCCAGGGCAGCCTGAGTCAGCTGCTCCTCCGTCCTCGGCCCGATGATCGGGGCGGTCACCCCGGGCTGGGCCAGCAACCAGGCCAGGGCCACCTCGGAGGGCTGGCTTCCGGCCTCCCGGCAGAGCTGCTCAAAGGCGGCGAGCTGGTCACGGTGCTTGGCGCCGCGCTCCCTGGCCCCGGCGTCGGAGCGCCTCCCGCCGTGGTCCGCCCCGGGCGCGCCACCCAGGATGCCGGAGGCCAGAGGGCTCCATGGGATCATCCCGATCCCGTACTCGCGGCAGGCTGGGAGCACCTCCAGCTCCACCTCGCGGGAGAGGAGGTTGTACAGGGACTGCTCACTCACCAAGCCCTGCGTTCCCCGGGCCCGCGCGTGCTCCTGGTAGCGCGCCAGGTGCCAACCGGCGAAGTTCGAGGAGCCAAAGTAGGTGACCTTGCCCTGCTGGCGGAGGAGTTCGAAGGCCTCGAGCGTCTCGTCCACGGGCGTGCCGCGATCCACATGGTGCATCTGGTAGAGGTCGATGTGGTCGGTGCGCAGTCGGCGGAGGGAGGCCTCGCAGGCGCTGATGATGTGCCGTGCCGACAAACCTCCCTCGTTGGGCCAGTCGGAGGTGCGGGCGAAGACCTTGGTCGCCAGAACCACACGCTGGCGGTGGTCGCCCTGGCTCAGCCAATCCCCGACCACCTCCTCGGTGAGGCCGATCCTGACCGCGCGCCCGTACACGTTGGCGGTGTCGAAGAAGTTGAACCCCATCTCCAGCGCCCGGTCCATGATCCGGTGGGCCACCGGCGGCTCAGCTCTGGTCCCGAAGTTCATCGTGCCGAGACAGAGCCGGCTCACCATCAAACCCGAGCGACCCAGATGCACGTATTCCATGATCAGCCGTGTCCTCCCAAATTGACGGGGTCCAGAAGCGAGCATCGACGCCCGGACCCATCATCACGCACAGGGCTGGCCAACGCCACGGCAGCCGGGGGAGAGTCCGTCGCCGTCACGGTGCTGGCCCCAGCCCGTGACTTTGGTCAGTTCCGGATTCCACCACTTCCGCCCTTTCCGGCGACGGCGTGCCGGTCGGAGGTGAGATGAGGTATTGACAGCGTGGACCCGGGATGAGACAAGTACCGACTGTGGCCGCTCCCTGGCGGCTCCGGGTGCAGATGGCTGGAAGGCGGAGAGTACGAATTGCGCGGTCCGCGCCTGGGTCCCCCCGGTGCCATGAGCGGCCGAGGGCCGCGAGCTCGCGGCGGCGCCATTCATTCCAACTCGGCGCGAGGGACAGGTCAGGCGGCATCGAGCTGGCGGGTCGGCGTGCTGACGGCCCGTTTCGAAGCGGCTCCCTGTCGGGCTTGAGTCTCCCCTTGAGGCACGGTGCCAGCCGGCTCCTGATCGGCCCGATCCCGGCGGCGGGACGCCTCCAGTGAACGAAATCGGGCTCCCTAGCCCTGCGGTGTCCCGCGATGAGCCGCGGGGTGAGGAGGCGGAGTCGGCCCTCCTCCCGTACGTCCCCAGGCTGGCCCTGGCTTGGGTCGCCGCCGGCTCAGGGGAGCTGGTCCGGGAGATGGAGGGCACCCTCGCCTTCGTCGACATTTCAGGCTTCACCAAGCTCACCGAGATGCTGGCCTCGCGCGGCAAGGCCGGTGCCGAGGAGCTGACCGGATACCTGGACCGGACCTTCGGCAGCCTGCTCGAGGTTGCCTACGCCAATTCCGGTGAGCTGGTGAAGTGGGGGGGAGACGCCGTTCTGGTGTGGTTCCCGGGGCCCCAGCACGCTCTGCGGGCGGTCGCGGCCGCCTGCCAGATGCAACGGCGTATGACGCGGCTGGGCAACCTCAGGACCTCGGCGGGGCCGTCCACCCTGCGCATGTCCGTGGGTATCAACAGCGGGCTCTTCACGTTCTTCCTGGTGGGGAGCCGACACCGCGAGCTGCTGGTGACCGGCCCGGCGGCGACGGTCACCGCTCACATGGAGGCGGTCGCGGAGGCAGGCGAGATCGTGGTGAGCGAGGCGACCGCCCGCCACCTGGATCCCGCTGTGCTCGGAGCTGCCAAGGAGGATGGGGTCCTCATCGCCGGCCCACCCCGACTCGCGGCGTCGGCTCCAGACCCGCCGCCTGACCTCGGAGCCTACCGGCCCAGCCTCAGTCTGCCCAGTGGCCTGCGCACCCACCTCCTGGCCATTCCAGTCGAGAGCGAACACCGGCAGGTGGCGGTGGCGTTCTTGGAGTTCGGGGGGGTGGACCAGTTCCTGGCCGACAAAGGTGTGCATGAGCTGGCCCAAGAGCTGAACCGGGTGGTGTCGCTGGTCCAGGAGGTGTGCGAGGTGCACGGCGTCACCTTCTGGGAGACCGACATAGCCGAGGATGGGGGCAAGGTCATGCTGGTTTCGGGCGCCCCCCGGGCGACCGACGATGACACGGGACGGCTGCTGGTCGCGGTCCGGGAGATCCTGAACCAGGCGGGCGGGCTGAGGCTCCGGGCAGGGGTCAATCACGGCCGGGTCTTCACCGGGGACTTTGGCCCCTCCTACCGCCGCACCTACTCCGCCAAGGGAGACGCCATCAACCTCGCCGCCCGGCTCATGGGGCGCGCTGCCCCCGGTGAGCTCCTCGCTTCCGAAGCCGCGCTGGGGCGCAGCCGGATCCGCTTCCAGAGCGAAGAGTTGGAGCCCTTCCTGGTCAAGGGGAAATCCCAGCCGGTCCACGCCCACCGGTTGGGATCCCCGGAGCGGAGCGCGGCCGCTCTGGGGACACACGGGCCGGACCTGGTGGGGCGGAACAACGAATTGCAGCTACTCGAAGAGCGCCTGGTCGCCGCGGCCAACAAAGAGGGTAGCTGCGTGGAGCTGTTGGGGCCGCCGGGAATCGGCAAGTCCCGGCTCCTCGAGGAGCTCCAGCGGCGGGCCGCGGGCGTGTCAATCCTCTCAGTTGTGTGCGACGAGTACCGGTCAATGCTCCCGTATGCGTCGATGGGGGCGTTGGGGCTCCAGGCGCTGGGGGTGGATCCCGGATCTGCGCCAGAGGCGATCGGGCGGGCGCTGACGGAGTCGGTCCAGCAGCTGTCCCCCCGGCTGCTTCCGTGGCTGCCGCTCTTGGCCGGAGTGGTGGGAGCCGAGGTACCCCCCACCCCGGAGGTGAACGCCCTGGAGGAGCGCTTCCGCCGAGAGCGCCTCGAGGACGCCGTCCTCCAGTTCATGACCACGGTGCTGGCCGGCCCCACCCTGATCCTCTTCGACGACACCCATTGGATGGATGACGCCAGCTCCGGGCTGGTTCGGGCGGTGATCGGCTCCCTCTCCAGCCGACCTTGGTTGCTGGTCCTTTCCCGGCGACCGCAGGAGAAAGGCCTGCGCACAGATGGTCTGGCCAACGTCGTGAGCTGCGAGCTGGAGCCCCTGAGTGAGCCGGCTGTCGCTCAGCTTCTGCTCTCCGCCACCAGCCAGCAACCGCTCGCTCCGCATGAGCTCCGAACCATCTCGGAGCGCGGCGGCGGCAACCCCCTCTTCCTCCTGCAGTTGATAGAGACCGGGCGACAGTCGGGCTTCGGCACCTCTCTGCCGGACACCGTCGAGGAGGTGCTGGCGGCGCAGATCGACCGGCTATCCCCACCGGATCGGCGCCTCCTGCGGGTGGCCTCTGTCCTGGGCTTGCAGGTCTCCGTACCGGTTGTGGAGGAGATGACAGAGGAGGCGCTCGACTCGGAACGGCTGGGTGCCCTGGAGGAGTTCCTCGCCGCCGACGCCTCGGGCAACCTGCGCTTTCGGCACAACATGCTGCGCGACGCGGCCTACGAGGGGTTGCCCTACGCGCGCCGGAGGGAGCTGCACGCGAGGGCCGGAGAGGTGCTGGAACGGCGGGCCGGTGGCGATGCGGCAGAGATCGCCGGCCTGCTCGCCCTTCACTTCGGACACGCTCTGCAGCACCGACCGGCCTGGCGCTATGCCCGGCTGGCCGGTGATCAAGCTCGGACCGTGTACGCCAACTTCGAGGCGGCCACCTTCTACGACCAGGCCCTCGAAGCGGCCCGGGCCTTGGGAGACGTCGAACCCGCCGAACTGCTCCAGGTGGCAGAGTCCCTGGGAGACGCCCGGGGAAGGCTTGGGGAGTTTGCCAGCGCCGCCGAGGTCTACCGAGCCAGCCGGCGCTGGGCCAAGGCGGGGCCGGAGAAGGCTCGGATCAACCTCAAGATTGCGCTGGCGACCGACCGCTCGGGCAACTACCGGCTCACACTGGGGACCCTAGCCCGAGCGGAAGGCAGCCTGGGGGACGCACAGGATCCGGAGGCCACCCGCCTGCGCGCGGAGATTCGTGCCCAGTACGGCCTGGTGCGTCATCGGCAGGGACGCAGCCGGGACGCGGTCCACCATCTCCTGGACGCGGTGCGGCTGGCCGACTCCGCCGGCGCCCCGGAGGTTCTGGCCACGGCCCTCGTCCACCTGGACATCGCCGAACTCACTTTGGGATTCGGGGGCGACAGCGAGCACGCCAGCCGGGCGCTGGAGATCCTGCGGCGCCTGGGCGACCAGCCCTGGCTCGAGGCTCGGGCCCTCAACCAGCTGGGCATCCGCGCCTACTTCGCCGGCAACTGGTCCAAGGCGGTGGACTTCTACACGCAATCGTGTGAAGCCTGCCGGCGCGCGGGGGATGAGTGGACCGCGGCGGTCGGAGCGGGCAACATCGCCGAGGTCCTGGCGGATCAGGGGCACCTGCAGCGAGCCGAGACGATCCTGGAGGAGGCCCTGCGCACCTATCAAGCCGCCGGCACGCCCACCTTCATCAGCTACGGGACCATGCTGCTGGGCCGGCTGGCTGCAAGACGTGGAGACACGGAGAGGGCGCTGGACCTCCTGGGGCAGGCCCGCGCCCTCTCGGCCAGCGATGGGGAGAGCCTGCAGGTACTGCAGGCGGACGCCGCCCGAGCGGAGGCCCTGCTCCTGTCGGCGAACTTCTCGTCAGCTGTGGAGGTTGCCCAACAGGTGCTGGGCGACGCCGCGTCCGTCCAGGGAAGCGACCTTCTGGTGGCCTGGATGGAGCGGGTGCTGGCCCTGGCGCGCGCCGGCGAGGGAGGGAATGCCACCACCGTCTCTGCCCACCTGCGGGCGTCAGTAGAGATCGCCCGCCGCCGGGGTGCCCGCTACGAGCTGGCGCTATCGCTCAACGCGCTGGCGGACCTCTGGCCCGACGCCGGGCCGGAGGTCCGCCAGGAGAGCTTGGAGCTCTTCGATCAGCTGGGGGTGGTCGAGACCGCCCGCAGCCTGGGCCGGCTCACGCCGGCCCAGGCCCCTGGCTGATCA
>JAKAVU010000106.1 GCA_021817185.1 bacterium | reverse complement strand
TTCTGCCGGAATCCGAATTGCCCAACGCGTAGTCGGCGAGCTGCTTGGCCAGACCCTCCGGGCGGCGGGGCCCGGGTCTCCTCAGACGGCGCCCGGAGAGGTGGGGGCGGGGCCCCGTCTGGTCTGCTTGGTGGGCTGCTGCCCACCCGCTCCCTGGTCCTCAGGCTCCGGCCCCTCGCCCTGGCGCAGCTCGGTCCGGTACTGCCCCCAGACCGCGTGGATCCGCTGCAGAGCGGTGGCGTTGGTGGCGAGCGCCAGGATCCACAGGACGATGGTCATCTGGTTGACCAGCAGGCCGACCGCGGTGATCACGACCCGCTCCGGGCGGGCGAACCACCCGACGTCACAGGTGTAGCCCAGCGACTGCGCCCTGGCCCTGACGTAGCTGACCAGCAGGGATCCCAGCAGGGCCGCCGCGATCAGGAAGACCTGCAGATCCTGGTGCTGCCGGACCAGGAAGTAATAGAGCAGCCCGAGATAGACCATGCCCTCGCCGTAACGGTCGGCGGTGGAGTCCAGGAAGGCGCCGTAGCTGTGGGTCTTGCCGGAGGCCCGAGCCACCGCCCCATCGAGGATGTCGAAGGAGCCCGCCAGCAGCATCACCAATCCGGCGGGCAGCAGGAGCCCGAGCGCGATCAGCGCCGCGGCGGCGGCGGTTATCACCAGCCCCACCAGGGTGAGCACGTTGGGGCTGACCCGAACCAGCCGGGCGGCGCGGGCGAAGCGCTGGGCGCCGGCCCTAACGGATCTCTGCAGCAGTCTGCTGAACAACTGAACTCACCTCCTCTTGAGGGCGCTTGGCCAGAGCCCGGGTGTAGACGTGGTAGACCCGTTCGGCCACCAGCGGCCAGGCATACCTCAGCGCCGAGGCCCGGCCGGACTGCCCCATCTCCACCCGCCGCTCGGGATGGTCCAGCAGGAAGCTCAGGGCCGTGGCCATCGCGCCATCGTTGCCGGGCGGCACCAGAATCCCCTCCCTGCCGTCGGTGAGCACCTGCCGGAAGCCGTCGATCGCAGTCGCCACCACCGGCGTCCCCGACGCCATCGCCTCCAGCAGAATCACCCCGAATGACTCCTTGCCGGTGTTGGGGGCGCAGTAGATGTCGGCGGCGGTGAAGTGTCCCGGCTTATCAGCCTCCGGGATGAACCCCAGAAAGCGGACGTCGGGGATCCCCTCCTCCTCCACGCGGCGCTCATAGCCCCGCCGCAGGGCTCCGTCACCCACCACGACCAGCTGGCAGTCCGCCCGGACCTGGCGGAGCAGCTGGTAGGCGTCGAGCAGGGTGGACAGACCCTTGCGCTCCTCAAGCCGACCCAGGAACAGGATGGTGCGGCGGCGGGGGTGGGCGATTCCGGGAGCGGGTTCGGCCGCTGGGTTGTAGAAGTTGGGGTCGATCCCGTTTGGGATCACGGTGTACTCAGCCGGAAAGTAGCGCGCCACGAAGGTCCGCGCCGGCTCGGAGACCGCGATGCACTCGTCCAGGCGCTGGAACTGGCGGCGCAGGATCGGCCGCCCGTAGTAGTAGCCAAGGTTCTGGCGGGCATAGGCGTGAAAGGTGCCCACCGCCGCCGCGGAGCGGTTGAGGCGCAGGACGCTCAGCGGGAGCGCCGGCATCAACGGCTCATGGATGTGGACCACATCGAACCGCTCGCGGTCGAGCACCTCGCGGATGCGCCGCGAGAGATGGAAGGACAGCGAGATCCGCGCCACTGAGCCGTTGGCCGGGACCGGGATGGGACGGCCCAGGGCGATGACGTCGGGGACGGGATCCTGACGGGACCCGGCGTACGGCGCGATCACCTTGACCGCGAGACCCCGGGAGCGGAGCTCCGCGGAGAGATGCCGGACGTGCTCCCCGACCCCACCGGGGCGCCGATAGTCGTACGGGGAGACCATCGCGACCTTCATGAGGCCGGATCCGCCCGGCTGGAGCAATCCCGGGGAAGATCGGCGTCGGTCATCGGCGGTCCGAACAGCGGCTGCATCACGTGCCACTGGTCCGGATGGTCGCGCAGCGCCGGCTCCAGCACCCGCAGCAGCTCCCCGGCCGATCGGCGCAGGCTGAGCTCCCGGTCGTCGTCGCAGGTGATGTTCAGCGGCGGATAGCCCCGGCAGAGGTAGTTGTCGTCTGGGTCCCGCACCAAGGAAACGGGCAGGATCGCGGCCCCGGTGCGGGCGGCGATCTCCACCGCCCCCAGCGGGATCGAGGCCCGCCGCCCGAGGAACGGGACTGCGGCGCCGGTTCCCAGGAGGTCGCGGTCGATGGCCATCACCACCACCCCGTTCTGCCCCAGGACCCGATAGATCTGCCGGACCGCGGCCGCTCCCGAGCGGTGCACCGCGACCTGGTCGCCCCGCCGAACCGCGTCGACGTTGAGCGGTATCACCTGACACCCGACGCTGGAACGGGTGCGGACCAGCCAGTTGAAGCAGCGCAGCGGTCGAACCTGCTCGGCGAGCAGCGCCAGGCCCGATCCCTGCGAGACGAACTTCTCCCGCAGCGCCGCGATCGCCGCCTCCCAGGAGCCGAGGTGGAGGCTCACGATGATCACCCCTTTGCCCTGCGCCCAGGCTTGGTCGAGATAGTGCTCATCCTGCATCCGCAGCCACGGAGTCCACGCCTCCAGCGGCCGGTGGGACATCTGCAGGACATCGATCCAGGCCTTCAGGAAGTTGCGCACATTGCGGCGCAGGAGCCGGCGCATCTCCCGGCGGCCGAGGTCGGGCCGGATCACGAGCAGGTTGGCCCGCAGGCCCTTCCAGTGCTGTGGCCAGCAGGCGACCAGGCAGGCGGCGAGCGGGCCGGTGGCTGCGTAGGCGGCCCGGCGGTCGACGGTCCTCAGGACCACCTCGGCCAGCCGCAGGCCGAGGTAGGGGAGCCACGACTCCCTCTCCTTCGGGGCTACCTCGCTCGCGGAGTCCGCCCCGACCGTGGGGCGGCCCAGGCGGCGCGCCCGCAGCGCTGCCATCATCCCTCTCGCGGGCCGGGCCGGCCGGCGACCAGATGGTGGAAGGCGAACCACTGGGAGGGATCGAGGCGGATCATGGCCTCGAACGCCCCGGCCATCTCCTGGGTCATCGCCCGGACCCTGGCCGGGGATGCCCCGGGGCCGGGGGGCGAGATCGGATCCCAGAGCACCGCCTCATGACCCGAGTTGGGCAGCCGGCGCACGTACCCCGGGATCAGGGGCGCTCCGGTCCTGAGCGCCAGGGTGGCGGGTCCGGCGGGCATGAACACCACGCGCCCCAGAAACTCCACCGGGGTGCCCGCCCCGGAACGGTCGATGTCGGCCGCCAGGCAGAGCACCTCGCCGCGACGCAAGACGCGCAGCGCCTCCCGGGCACTGGGCGGACCGGTCGGGATAATCCGGACCCCCAGACGCTCCCGCATGGAGCGCACCAGCTCGTCGACCGCGGGGGGGCCGAAGGGATCGGCGACGGCCGAGACCCGGCGACCACACACCGTGGTCACCGCCGCCCCCAGGTCCCAGTTGCCGAAGTGGGGCGTGACCACGATCGCCCCGCGACCGAGGGCCAGCGCCCGCCGCAGGGGATCGGTGACCGGTGGGGGATCGGCGTTCACCACCTCGGCCAGCAGGTCGTCCAGAACCAGAAAGTCCATCACGGTGCGAGCGTAGTTCACGAAGGCGCGCCGGGTCAGGCGGGCGGCAGCCCGCCGGTCGCCCCGGGTGAAGGCCAGGTAGTTCTCCGCCGCGACCGCCGCCCGCGGGCGCAGCAGGGCATGAGCGGCATTGCCTCCCATGTCGGCCAGCCAGTAGCGGGTCGGCCGGGGCAGGCGGCGGGTGAGCCAGGTGGCCGCGCGCAGCGCGATCGCGCGGGTCTCCCCCCGTCGCATCGTCACGCCCGCAGCCGACCCGGAGCCCGGGCTCCGGGCCGAACCTACCTCTTCCCTCAAGGCGACCCCCTCCGCGCCAGCCCCTGACCGGACGCTGATCTCTACCACCGGCACCACCGCCGCGCCTGCGGCTCGAATCCCCGCTAGGCTTGGCTGCTGACCGGGGCCGGGTCCATGCTGGGGACCGCGGCGGGAGCGGTTCCCGTCGGGCGGCCCTGCACCGGGGCCTCCGGATCGCTGATGCAGGCGGCCCCGACCTTGCCCTGGATGAAGAGCTCGGTGAGCTCGTGGGCGCGCTCGTCCGAGACCTGAAAGGCGGGCGACTTCATGAAGTAGGAGGACGGCCCCTCGAGCGCTCCGGACAGGCCCCGATCGAGGCCGAGCTTGCAGCAGCGCACGGCGTCGATCACGATCCCAGCGGAGTTCGGCGAGTCGTGCACCTCGAGCTTCAAATCGACGCTGAGAGGCACCTCTCCGAAGGCCTTGCCCTCCATCCGGATGTGGGCCCACTTGCGGTCCTTGAGCCACGGCACGTAGTCGCTGGGGCCGATGTGCACGTCCTCAGCGCCGATCTCGTGCTCCATCTGGGAGAGCACCGAATTGGTCTTGGAGATCTTCTTGCTGACCAGGCGCTCGCGCTCCAGCATGTTCAGGAAGTCGGTGTTGCCGCCGAAGTTGAGCTGGTAGGTGTGCTCCAGCTCGATCCCCCGCTCCTGGAAGAGCCGCGTCAGGACCCGGTGGATGATGGTGGAGCCGACCTGGGACTTGATGTCGTCACCGATTATCGGCAGCCCCTTCTCCTCGAAGCGCTGCCGCCAGTACGGCTCGCGGCCGATGAACACCGGCATGCAGTTCACCATCGCGCAACCCGCCTCCAGGATCTGCTCGGTGTACCACTTGGTCGCCATCTCCGACCCCACCGGCAGGTAGTTGACCACCACGTCGGTGCCGGTCTCCTTCAGGATCTTGACGATGTCGGCGGTCGGGCCCGGCGCCTTCACAATCACCTCGGAGAGGTACTTGCCCAGGCCGTCGTGGGTCATGCCGCGCTGCACCGTCACGCCGAGCTTGCCCACCTCGGCGAACTTGATGGTGTTGTTCTGGCCACGCCAGATCGCCTCGCCGAGGTCGTAGCCCACCTTCTCCTTGTCGATGTCGAAGGCGGCGGAGAACTCGATGTCGTTCACGTGATAGCCGCCCAGGTTGACGTGCATGAGGCCGGGGACGTAGTCCTCCGCCTTGGCGTTGCGGTAGAACTCAACCCCCTGGATCAGCGAGGAGGCGCAGTTGCCCACACCGATGATCGCGACACGTACCTTGCTGCTCATCTAGATGACCTCCGGAAGCGTGCGCTCCCGGCCGGAGCTGGGAAGCGGCTGATTGACGGCATCGGTCGTGCCCGTGGAGGGCACGGCATCGGCTCTGATCTCGGTCTCCCCCCCCAGCAGTGCCGCGAAGCGCTGCAGGCTGGCGGCGATGGAGTCGCGGTCCAAGCGGCAGAAGACCTCCCGTCCCTCGCGCTTGGTGACCACGATCCTGGCCCGGCGCAGCAGCCGCAGGTGCCACGACATCCGCGGCTGGCTTATCCCCAAGAGCATGGCCACATCGGACACCCGGGCCTCCTTCACCTGGGCCAGACGCGCCAGGATCCTAAGCCGCGTGGGATTGCCCAGCCCCTCGAAGTAGGCGGCCAGCTCCCACTCGGCCTGCGAGGCGCCCGACAGCACATGTCGGAGCGGGTGCAGCTCCTCAGAGGGAGCGGGGGAGTTCACTTAAACAAACCTTTCATAAAGATCACCTTATGCATCCTACTCGAAGGGGGCGCGCTCGTCAACCCGCCTGAGCCCCGCGCCAGTGGTGGTTCGCGGCCGGCGGCGCTCACGGGAGCCGGATCTAGTCCGTGGCCCGAATCCGGGTCTCGAGTTCGCGTACCCGCTCCATGCGACGGTCCAGGGCGACCTTGGCCAGCTCCTGTTGGCGAGCATCGGTGGACCGGACCGCAGCCGCGGCGGCCACCGCTCGGCGCGCCACCGCTTCGGATTCTTCCAGCGCAGCCTTCAACTCGCGCCGCCACTCCTGCTCTCGCTCCTTCAACCGTTCCAGCGCGTCATGGTGGATCCGGCCGCAGTGGCGGTCGACCAGCTCCTCGCCGCGGGCCAGGGCGTCGCGACGCGCCAGGCCGCGCCCGAGCGATCCCGGCACCGCCCCCTTCAACGCGGAGGAGATGCGCCCAAGGGCCAGGTCCTCGAACTCGGTGAGGACGAGCCGGCCACTGCTCGGTTTCAGACTAGGAGCCAGGGACAGTCGGTCGGGCGGCACATCGAACAGCTCGGCGGTCGCCTTGGCGACCTCGGCCATGAGGCGGTTGGCCCGCTCCGCATGACCTCGTGCCACCGCCGCCAGGCCCTCCTCGAGCTCGACATCCAGCCGGGGGACGAAGCCGGCGACCTCATCGGCCACAACCGCCGCGAGACGCCGCTCCAGCCGCGGGCGCAGGCCGGCCCGGCCGGCGGCGAGCTCCGCCTCCACCGCAGCGCGCGTGCTCGCCTCCCCTCGCCTGCGGAACCGCTCGATCGCGGGCTCCAGAGTCCCTGCCACCAACCGCCGGATGTCGCCGCTCAGCAGCTCCACCACCTCCACCTCCGAGCGCGAGATCTCCTTGAGCCGCTCTTGGAGGGCGGCAAGCCGCCCTTCCGACTCGGACGCCGACAGGGCCAGCGCCGCCTGCTCCAGCTGCACCGCCCGGCGTTCCTCGCGGAGGGCGGCATCCGCCACGTCGGCGGCCCGCCGGAGGAGGAAGCGGCCGCGCTCCACCGCCAAGAACTGCTCCAGCTCGGCCGCGAGGGTTCGAAAGCCCTGGTCGCGCAGCCGCGCCGATATACGGTGGAGACGGAGGCCCTCGCGGGGCACCACCCGCTCCAACGCGGACTGCACGAATCGGCTCGACTGGTCCAGCTCCGCGGCACTAAGGAGGTCGACCTTGTTGAGGGCGAAGATCAGGTGGCTGACCTGCGCTCTGGCCGCAGCCAGGAAGTCCAGCTCAGCCTGGCTCGCCGGGCTGTCGACCGAGAGCACGAAGATCGCGGCGTCGGCGCGAGCCAGCAGCTGATAGGCGACCCGAGTGTTGTGAGCATGGATCGAGCCAATGCCCGGGGTGTCCACCAGAACGACCCCTGAGCGAAGGAGCGCGGCCGGGTGCGCCACCTCCACCTGGCGCACCCGGTGGTGGTTGCCCGGATTCCCGCTCTCGGTCGCGTACTCGCGCAGCTCCCCGAGGTCGATCCGCCGCCGCTCTCCCGACTCGAACTCCACGATCAGCTGCGGCTCGTCGCCATGCTGAACCAGCAGCGGGACCGAGGTCATGGGGATGACCCCCACGGGCATCACCTCCGCTCCCAGGAGGGAGTTGATCAGGGTGCTCTTGCCGCGCTTGAACTCCCCCAGGATCGCCAGGGTGAGCCTCCCCTCGGTGAGCCTCACAGAACCGGCTGAGCAGCGCTCAGCCTGCTGCGGATCGTCCCGTCCCTGGGCGAGATCCGCCAGCTCGTTCAGGATTGCCGCCAGCTGCTCCCGCCGAGCTTGCCATTCGGCCAAGAAGCCCGGGGCGCTCGAGTCGACCCGGTCTCCGGCCGCTTGGAAGAGGCGCTCCGCCATCACGATTTCCCCTGGGTTGCTGGATCCCAGTAGAAGCCATCAGCCGGGACACCCCGGCGGCAGCGGGCCTCATCGCCGTGACCGAATGTATCAGAAGCGGGAACCGGCGGAGACGCTCAGGCAGAAGCCCCCGGGTTGACGCCCTTGGCGAGGCGCTGTGAGCCGAGCACGGTGGTCAGGGATAGCGCCATCCAGGCCGCCGCATAGCCGAATCCGACGGTGGGCGAGACCGCGACGTAGAGGAGCCCGACCACTGCGGAGGAGGTGAAGTCCCCCACCGCCTGGGTCGCCCCCAGGAGGCCGTAGCCGCTCCCGCGCAGATGATCGGGCAATAGCCGCGCGAACACGGTCGACTCCGCGGTCTCGGCCAGGCCGATCCCCGCACCGGCCAGCAGGAAGGCCAGCAGAAGCAGCAGGGGGGCCCGCATCGGCAGCGCGAAGCCGGCGTAGGCGAGGATGTAGAGACCAGCCCCGGTGGCGAAGACCAGGCGCGCGTCGGTCCGATCCAGCCAATGGCCCCCCAGCAGCGCCACCACCGCGGCGCTGGCATTGTGCCCGCTGTACAGGAGGATCGCCAGCAGGGTCGCCAGGGCAAGGGTGGTGGTGCCGTTGTGCAGCAGCTGGGTGGCCCGCAGGATGAGCAGGGTGGTGGCGACGTTGCCCAGCTCGAAGAGGGCGATGGGAACGAGCGCGCGCACCGCCCCCGCCTCACGCATGGCGGAGAGCTCGAGCCGCAGTCGCCGCGGGACAACGCTGTGTCCCTGACGGCGCGCCTCCCGGGCCGCGACTGAGATCGCCACCGCCGCCAGCGCTCCCGGGACGAACGCGAAGTAGATGGCGGGACGAATCCCCACCCAGGCCACGAGCCCGGCCGCGAGCAGCGGCCCGACCACCGCGCCCAGGTTGTCCCCGGCCCGCTCCACCCCGAAGGCCCGTCCGTAGCCGGTTTTGGGGGCCAGGGACGCCAGCAGACTGTCGCGCGCCGGCGAGCGCATCCCCCGCGACGTCCAGGCCAGGGCGCGCAGGACCCCCACCTGCCAGGCGGCGACGCAGAGCCCGATCGCCCCGGTCGCGAGCGCCGTCCCCAGGTAGCCGCTGCTCGCCAGCCGCCCGCGCCGTCGTTGCTCGTTGGCAAGCGGACCGGACACCAGCTTGGCCACCCCGGTGAGGGCGTCACTGATCCCCTCGATCAGACCCAGGGTGGCCGCGCTGGAGTGCAGGACCGACACCAGGAAGGTGGGCAGCACGGCGGTCGCGATCTCATGGCCGGAGTCGGAGAAGAAGCTGGTGAGTCCGACACTGGCCACCCCCCGGCTGAACCAGTGGGTTGACTCCGGCCGGGGAGCGTTAGTGCCGGAGCTCACCGTCCGCCACCGCGGGGGCCGGCCGAGGAACCGGGGCCGGCCCCGACGACCGCCGCCCTCACCCGACTGTCACCACGACCTTCCCGGTGAACGAGCCGGAGGCCAGTTTGACGAACGCCTGGTCCGCCTGGGCGAGCGGGAACGTGGAGTCGATGAGGGGGTGGACCCCACCGAGCTCTGCCCAGGAGAGCAGGGACACGAACTCGGAGCGGGTGCCCATCATCGACCCCAGGATCCGGAGCTGGCGCCAGAAGACCCGTCTCAGGTCAGCGGAAGGTT
>JAKAVU010000105.1 GCA_021817185.1 bacterium | reverse complement strand
GCATCACCCACGTGGTCCGAGGCGTGGAGTGGGTTCCCTCCACCCCCAAGCACCTGGCTGTCTACGCTGCCCTGGGCTGGGAGGCCCCGGCGCTGGCGCATGTGCCCCTGGTCCTCGGACCGGATCATAAGAAGCTGGCCAAGCGCCATGGGGCGATGGCCGTTAGCGAATACCGGGAGATGGGCTACCTGCCCGAAGCCCTGGCTAACTTTCTCGCCTTCTTGGGCTGGTCGCC
Source organism: bacterium (assembly GCA_021817185.1). The sequence continues at coordinate 8,941 of JAKAVU010000105.1, read as the reverse complement.
TGGCACCGAAGAGGAGATTTTCAGCCTGGCCGAGCTCAGATCGAGAATGAGCTTCGAGCGGCTTCAGTCCAGCCCGGCCATCTTCGACCAACCGCGACTGGACTATCTGAATGGGGTCTGGATCCGCCGCCTTGCCGTCTCCGACCTGGCCAAGCGCCTGGCGGAATTCCTGCCCCAGGCGACCTCAGAGCAGCTCACGGAGATCGCGGCGATGGTTCAGGAGCGCATCCGCCGCCTGGATGAGGTCCCAGCGCTGCTGGAATTCGCCTTCAATGAGCCAAGTCCGACTGTGGAGTTGCTGCGCGGGCAACTCACTCCCGAGGCGGCGAGACAATTTCTCAAGCTGGCCGATCCTCTTCTGGACGGGGACCTGGAGGAGCTCATGGAACGGCTTAAGGAGGCCGAGGCCGGATCGCTCCCGGAGGATGCCAAGCAGGCCAAGCAACGCTTCAAGGAGTGCATGCAGGTCCTGCGGGTTGCGATCACAGGGCAGCGGGTCTCGCCACCTTTGCCCGAGTCGATATCCCTGATCGGCCGGGAGGCCGCCCATCGCCGCATCGCGATGGCGATCGAGCAACTCGCGCAGACCGCCTGAACCAAGCCGTTCGCGGCTGATCGCAACCGACCCTTGTCTTGGCGCCTCGGGCACTTGCGCCGGGCACGGTACTATCTGTTCCGGCCTCTGCCGCCCCTCCGGGGTGCTCAGTCGGAGTGAAGCGGCGTTGGTCTGGCGGCTATTGGGGCGTGGCCAAGTGGTAAGGCGCCTGACTCTGGATCAGGAGATCGGAGGTTCGAATCCTCCCGCCCCAGCCAGTGCCTTGGCTACCAGCACGCCAACGCCAATAGGTGGGCGGGGAAGGGAGCTGCAAACGGGGACAGGATTGATGGGTCAGGTGCTGCTGTGCCGCACGGCCCCTAGAGTCGCCGGCAGTTGTGGGCCGCGGCGGCGATCGGAGTGGCGGCTCCTGAGATCGACACCACCTCAGGCAATTCGGCCTGGCCCGGTTGCTCTAGGACTTTCTCGCCGACTGCCGCACAAAGGGCCACTTGGTCTGAGCCGTATCACCTTATCTGTACCCCGATCTGTACCCCGTCCCCCACGAGTTCCTCCCGTGGTGTGCGAGCGGGGAGAGTATCAATCCCGTGCAGCTCACTCTACCCTTGAGCGGCAGGGTCAGCTCGCTGCTCCTGGTTCGCGGCGGCCGCCCGTGAGAGCGGAGCCAGGCGTCGGTGCCTCCCTGACGTCGGACACGAACAAATCGAGGAGGTCGGGTTTGAGACCGTCAAGGACCTATCCCTAGGGCAGCAAACCGCGGCCGTCCTCGGTCAGGACGTCGCGCAGCGTGCGGGCGAAGGCTTCTGGCTTTCCAGCATATCCGAACTCGCCGCCCGCGAAGCCCGCGTGATGGCTGGGGAACACCGTCGCCTGCTGACCCAGCAGTTCGGCAGTCGCCACCGAGGTGCGTCCGGTGAAGGTCCCGATGGACTCTTCGCCGACAGCGATCACGATGCGTGTCGGCGCCGCGGCCAGCGCCTCGAAATTGGGGCGATAGATGGTGACGGAGATGGAACGGCCTGAAAGCAGGGGGTTGTCGCGGGAGCCGTCGTCGGCGGCCGGCATCCCGAACAGCGCGGGATCTGGACTTGGTCGCGCGAAGTATTCGTCGGTGAACTCTCCCGGCCATGATGTCATGGCGATGAAGGCCGCCATCCCGGCCCCCAAGCCCGCGACCGCATACGCGTCCTGAAATTGAGCCACGGCCCGCTCGGCGGCCTCCGCGTCGGGGAGCACCGCCACGAGTGGCGGCTCGTGCGCCACCAAGACGATGACGTCAGTGGGATGTGCCGCCACCAGCGCGAGCGCGGTCACCGCCCCCCCGCTGCTCGCGAACATCTCGACCGGGCCGACGGCGAGAGCCTCGATGACAGCATGCACATCATCGGCCTGCTCACTCGGAACGTTGTCAACTCGACCGTCACTGCGGGTGCTACGGCCCAGCCCGCGCGGGTCATAGGTGATCACGGTGCGGTCGCGGAAGTACGAAGCCAAGGTGCGGAAGCCTCTGGCGTCCATCGGCTGCCCAATCATGAACAGCGGGGGGAGTCCGTCGGCGGTGGGCAAGGGCCCCTGGACATCGAAGACGATGTCGGCTCCGGGAACGTGCAGCGTGTGTGTTCTCATGCCAGTTTCTCTCGGTCAGTCCGCGAGCAGGCGCTGAAGCTTGTCGAGCTGCTCGGACCAGCCTTGCTCGGCCCCGGACATCGCCTCGGCGGGCGGCATCGGCTCAAAGTAGGACTGGCTCATGGTGAGCGCAGTGCCCCCGTCGCGCGCCTCAAAGGTGACCTCAATGAGCGTTGCGAAGAGCTCGCCCAGCTCGTCGTTGATGGCCCTGCCGCTCATCACCAGCCGATGCGGACGATCGATCTCGTAGTACTCACCCCCCAAGTAGTGGGAGAACTGGGCGTCGCTAGGGATTGAGTCAGGCCACTCCATGGCGAGCCGGTACCTCCCGCCGACGCGAAGGTCAACCTCTGCGGCGGGGCAGGTGAATCCGTTGGGCCACCACCAATGCTTGAGCTGGCCAGGGTCGGTGAAGGCGTCAAAGACCCGCTCGGGCGACGCCTTGAGGTAGCGCTGGACGACGAGTTGCTTGGTCGGAGTCCCAGACCTGACGTCCACGGGAATACGGGGCTCAGGCATCGAGATTCTCCTCCGTAGTCGTTGATTCCGTTTGGCCGGCAAGATGGGCCTCCAGACGATCGAGGCGGCTGGACCATTCGGCATGGGCGGCGCCCAGCCATTGGTCCACCGGGAGCAGGCCTTCGAGCTGAAGTCGCGCCGGGCGGCGCTGGCCGTCGCGGGCCCGACCTACGAGGCCCGCCCGTTCCAGCACCTTGAGGTGCTTGGTGATCGCAGGCTGCGTCAGCGTGGAGGCCTCTGCGAGCTCGACGACCCCCGCCTCGCCAACCGCAAGGCGTTCGAGGATCGCCCGGCGGGTCGGGTCGGCAAGGGCAGCAAAGGCGCGGCTCAGTGGATCGTTCCGATTCATTGCCGTAAGGTTATATAACCAGATGGCAAATGTAAAGTATGGCTGGGCTCTTCGGCAGACCCCGAAGCACAGGCAGGTCCCAATTGCCACTTGGTAGCAAGGGTTTGAAGAACGGTTCGCGGTCGGTTGAACACCCGCGTTTTCCGTTGGAGAAGGGCATTTTAGCTACCTACACCCGGTCTGGCTGCCTACCTCGTTGCAATGTCAGGGGCAGACATTTACCTCAGGGGATGATCACCTCGGCGGTATTTCCGAGCTCGCTCACGGCCGGATGGTAAAGCTCGACGTGTGAGTGGGCCGCACCACGCCGAAGTGGCGACGATCAAGGGTCGCGACGGTGGTAATCCCAAGTCGTTCCGCCGTCGCGATGACCGATGCGTCTACCGTGCCCAGGGGCAGGGACCGATACTTGGACACGAGCTCGGCGATCCTCAGCCAGTCGGCGGGATGAACCGGCTCAACCGATAGGACGCCACTCGCGAGGTCACCAAGGAATCGAACCTCAGGGTCGGTGCCTAGCCGACTTGCGATCAGATAGACGACTTCGGTGACGACGAGCTCGGGGACGAGAAGTGGGCCCGGGTGGGTCTGCAGCAGGTCGAGGCATACCGCGTGATGCCGATCATCGGCATCGACGTACGCGTACAGGGGCCCAGCATCGACGAGGATGGCTATCGGGTTATCTCCGAACTCAGGATCTCCTCAATCCGGTCCGAGATGTCATTAACGCCACTGTTGCCTGCCCCGGCCGCCAGGAGCTGCCTCGGGGTGGTTATCTTGAAGTACGCCTCTAAGGCCTCCCGGGTGACCGCCGCGATGGGGACGCCTCGCATCTCGGCTTCGCGGCGGAGGATGCTGTCAAGGGCATCCGGAAGTTTCACGGTGGTTCGCTTCATGGTATGCCAGCATACCTCGTGGGCGGCGTCATCGGTGCCGATGAGTCGGGAAATTGGGATCTGCCGGTCCCGTTAAACACTGTGATCCAGCGGCCGACCACGAAGAACCCGGAGGTGAGCGACGAGACCATCCCCCGCGGGCAGGCGAGTTCGAGCCCGAGGTGCTCTGGGCTTGTCTCTGTGCTTCCCGACACACGCGTTAGCCGCTCCGAGGTGATCGGCAGGAAGAGCAGATCATTCGAGCCAGGGGAAGTGGCCAATCTGCCTTCCTGGGACGCCAGAGAGACTGGACGATCGGAAGATGGTCGACGCTCACCAAGGTAGATAGGCAATGACCACGGCGCCTGATTGCCCACCGACTCACCCGGGACACGTCCTCGTCGAGGATTTCCTGGAGCCTCCGAGTGTCAGCCAGCGTCGTCTGGAAGTTGCGATCAGCGTTCCGCCGCGTCGCATCAACGAGATCGTCGGCGTGGAGTGCCGCCTATGCACCGACACCGCACTTCGGCTCTCGCGCTAATTCGGCACGTCCGAGCGGTTCTGGTTGAACCTGCAAGTCTGCTATGAGCTTGAGCTCGAACGCGACCGGCTGAGCACCAGTCCTCGCCGAGATCACACCGCTGGCAAGGGCCTGACCCAGCAGGGCATCGACCTGGACATGGCCTCCGAGCTGAGCGACAGCCGATGGGGCGGAACTCCTGACCCCAGTCTTGACCCCAGTGTGGGCGGACGTCTGCCGACCCTGGCGGGTATCAGGACTCCTTGCCCCGCTGAGTTGAAAGCGATATGAACGGTGACGGAGGTCGGCGGACATGCCTTTCTGAATTCCTAGACCGCGCGTCGCAGGTTCAAGTCCTGCGGGGAGATGACAGCCAGCTCAGGGGAGGCTGATGCGCCCTCAACCCATGCGCAACCGGCCGCGAACAGCGAGTGGCAATACCGGGTATACTCAGGTCGTGGCCAAGGTCATGGTGTCGCTCCCCAACGATTTGCTGAGAGCCGTCGACATCGAGGCCAGCCGTCGAGGAACCACCCGTAGCGGCCTCCTGCGGGAGCTGGCTGAGAGCGCCATGCGGAGCCGCAGCCTCAAGAGGGCGGGACGCATGGCCGAGATCGACAGTTTCGGTGGCCATCCTAGGGGTCAGGGAGGTCATGTGGCTGAGCTGGTCAAGACGACCAGGCCGGAACCTTGACCCTCTGGCTGGTCGATGCCAGCGTCCTTCTCGCTCGAGAGGACTTGGATGACACCAACCACAACCCGGCCGTCCAGCTGCTCGCCGGCCCAGACCCCATTGCCACCCTGGATCTAGCGTTCTACGAGGTGACCAACGTGGCGGTTCGTTCCTGGCGCGACGAATTGGCGGCGCGCCGGTTGTGTGAGCGAATCAGTGCTTTGGCGGACGATGGCGGCCTGATCCGGGCCGACTCGCAGCTCCTCGCGAATGCAGTGCTGATCGCTGCAGAGCACGGGATCTCGGCCTACGACGCCGCCTATGTGGCGGCCGCTCGGAGCGCGAGCGCCCGGCTCGTGAGCTGTGATGTAAGCGACCTGGTGTCACGGGGCTTGGCTTGGCTCCCGAGTGCCGCCCTCTCCGGGCCGGCGAGCGCCCGATAACCTGGCGCCAGAGCACCCGTCAGTGCCGCACGACTAATGGCCGACAGAGGGTAACTGGTAGGGGGGTCCCCACACAATTGGTGGGAAGTTCGCCCCAGGGCGATGCTGCCCACTGGACCCGTATCGCATTTGTCAGGGTTTGAAGAACGGGTACTGGTCCACCGCACCCGGGTGCAGCGGCTCATGCAGCTGATGGACATCTGCTCCACGGCTCCGGGCCCGGACACGAGCCAGAGACATCCGTCACATCGCATTTACCCCTAGCCGCTGCGGGACCTGTGGATCACCCAACCCAACCTGGTGTGGGCGACCGACCGATGTGGCTCACGGCTTGGAGTATCGCGGCCGCCACACCGGTCAGGAAGCCGAAGCGATACCCAGAAACACGACGACAGCACGGTTGAGACGGGTGAGGTCAAGATCGTCGAGAACGCCGATCCGCGTCCCGACCTTCAACCGCGAGACGGTCGTCAGCTTGTCCACCATCAGCCGGGAAATTGCCTGACGGCCGTTGGACGGGGTCGGCTGGACCTCGAGGCGAAACAGCGGAGCGTCCGTCGAGTCGGTGGTGAACGGGCAGATGGTCACCGAGTCGGTGTCGAAGCGATCGTCCTGGACGATCAGCGCCGGCCGAGGCTTGCCTGCATACCCTGACCCCCCGGCGACGGTCCAGATCTCAGCCCGTCTCACTCATCGGGCCAAGTGGAGACGGCATCGACAAACGCTTGATCATCGGCCGCAGACATGCTCTCGGCGACCGCTCGCGACTGCCGGTGGGCCTCCTGGGCGAATCCAGGCGCTCGGACATCGGGTACCCAGATCTGGACTGGGCGGAGGCCCTGCTGTGCCAGTCGTGATCGATGCTCGCGCACCCTCTTAGCGGACCCTGCACTCGTCATCGCCGACCTCCCATGTTACATGTAACAATAGCAGAACAGACCGGCCCTGACCCGATCGCACCGCGAGCGCTCGCTGGCGAAGATAGGCGTCGGATGAGCGAGCTTGGAGCCATGGAGGAGGTGGGCACACGCACGAGCGACAGCACCTCCACGAAGCTCAACCGAACATGATCCGAAAGAGACGGTGACAAGAGCTGTTGTGAATCGCCACCTCAAGGTCAGGTGCTGCTATGAACTCGGCCACCGGCGCTTTCATACATCCCCCAGATCCGCCAGCAGTTGTGGTCCGTGCCAGAGATCACAGTGGCGGCTCCCGATCTCGACACCATTTCAGGTAATTCGGCCTGGCCCAGTTGCTCCAGGACTTCCTCGCCGACTGCCGCGCAGGGGGACGCTTGGTCTGGGCCGTGTCGCCTTATCGGTACCCGTCCGCCAGGAGTTCCTCCCGTGGTGCGCGAGCGCGGAGATTATCAATCCCGCGCATCTCACTTCGCCCTTGGGGGGCAGGGTCAGCTCCCTGCTCCTGGACCGCGGCGGCCGCCAGTGAGCGCTGAGTCTGGCGTCGACGCCTCGCTGCCTTTGGAGCCGAACTGATCGAGGAGGCCAGCTTTGAGCCCGGCCAGGACCAACCCCTAGCGGGACCTTCAGCTGCCTCCGGGCCCTGCTCGGATCCGAGCCCGATCCCGACCGGCCCGGGCACGGTAGGGCTTGGCCGTCACCGCCGACCGCCGGGGCAAGCGCCACTCCAGCTTGGGCTCAATGGTCCGGCTTCGAGGCGACGGCCAGATGAGGACTGACTGCTTGGTTGCCGGCGGGTGCGGGCTCGGACAGGGTGCCAAAGCCACCCCGCCAGGGCGCTCGGCTCGGGATGCTCTCACCCTGCTAGGAGCCAGACAGCGGCACCGGCCACCGATCGGGGCGGGTGGCCGGTGAGAGACCGGAAGAGGGCAACCGTCGCCGGAGCGGCAAGCGGACTAACCACCACCAGGGCGCGCACTTGCCAGTGCATTAAGTCCACCCGCATCGCCGCCCAGCCCAGAGCTGGTGCGGGCAAGTGCTCGGCGTAGGCGACGAGGACCTGCCCGAGCGCGGACGGGTAGGGAAAGTTCGTCACCGCTCCACTACTGTCTGGGTGCAGAATGTAGCCGAATGGCTGCCGGTAGCGAAACCCGTCGAGCGCCTGCCAGAGCATCGGGCCGCCGTCCCCGTAGATCGCAATTGGCGCGACCACGACTACACTGCCGGCCGGCAGCGACCTCATCATGGGACTGAGGAAGACCGGCGGCAAGAGGCTAGGGGCGGTCTCTCCCCCGGACAGCAGCATCGGGGCAGGTAGCCATGGTAAGAAGAGGATCGCCGCCAGGCCTAGGGGAAGAAGCTTGGAGTGGTGGCGGCTGACAATGCGGTCGACCCCGATGGCAAGCAGGACGGCGACGCCGAGGTCCACGAAAATCGCGAACCGGTTCGGCACCGTGTCGGCGTAGATCGGCAAGTGCCGCAGGAGCAAGCCGGGAAGGGGCATGATCGCGATTCCAGCGACGTGAAGCCACTCTCCGCTGGCGAAACACCCACCTACCACCACGATCGCGGCCGCCAGTCGGACCAGCTGGCGTTGCCGACTGCGGACCATGGTCCAGAGGGCGAAGGCGATCACCGGAGCTCCCAGGTAGCCGACGACCTCAGGCCACCACATGGAGTAGGCCACGAGCGCATGGTGGGTCCCCAGCCCAACTAGCTGACCCGGCGAGGGCAGCACCCAGGAGAGCAGGTCAATATAAGTCTTTACCGGCGTCAGTCCGGCAGCGTGCCTGAGGGATGGATGAAGCTGGATCAGGAGCACCAGGGGGTAGGCGAGCAGCGCCCCGGCCGTAGGTACAGCCACCGCCACCACGGCCGCCCAGGGTCGCAGGATCCCCCAGAGGCCGCGGCGCCGGCGCCAAAGCGGCCAAGCGCCCACACACACGACCATTAGGAGGATGGTCGCCAGGAACTCCTTGTTTACAAGGTACTGGACCGCCACCCAGCCACCTGCGGCTAGGCCCCACCGCACCCTATACCGGCCGCGGCGGGCGGCCAGGGCAGCCCGCTCTGCAACCCACCAGCCGAGCGGCAGGGTACCTGTGGTGAGCCAAGTCAGCTGACCGTCGACCAGCTGCCCCTGTACGAACGGGGCGAACCCGAAGGTGAGCCCTCCCACCCATGCCGCAGCCTCGGACCGCAAGTGTGGCCGCAGGGCGACAGCCATCATCGTCGCGCCGGAGGCGAGCAGCAGCAGGTGGAGAAGATTGGTGGCTCGCACCCAACCGATGGCTAAAGCCAACGGCCAGGTGTTAGGGGCACCACTGGTTGAGGCTGTAACAGGGGGAAGGGGCAGAGCTTATTGAGGCTGGTGGGGAAGGGGACAACTAGCCGCAGTAGTAAAAGGGGGAGGGGCACGGGGAGGGGGTTGCGTGCCTGGGGAAGCGGGGGACAACCCAATGG
>JAKAVU010000104.1 GCA_021817185.1 bacterium | reverse complement strand
TGCCGAGTCGGCCGCATCCGCCACCACCCGGAGCGCGGGCTGAACTGTTCGCCATCCCGAGGCGACGCCGTTCGCCACGCGCTCGGCGCGGTGGCGACTCCTGTGGTAGGTGGTCTCGATCGCCATCCGGGTGTCCCGGCCCGGGCGCGGCGCGATCAGGACCCCGATCACCGCGCCGGCCATGACTCCATGTGAGAATCCCTTCAAATATCCCATCGCTGCCTCCGAGCTTGGCTGGTCACGGACCTAATCAAAGCACGCCGCGGCCCCTCCGAGGGGATCCGGCTTGGAAGGTGCGCCAGAAAGCCCGCCACCCCGCCAACGTGAACCCCCGGGCGCCGACCCTGGGCTGACGGGGACGCCCTGCCCGGAGGGGCCCCGCGAGATTCAGTAGAGAGCTGCGGCCAGCCGGCTCCGGCCCTCCACCACCGCGGGGTGGTCGGGACCTAGCTGCTCGAAGCAGTAAAGGCAGATTCGCCGCAACCGGTCACGCGCATCACCGGAGTGGGAGGCGACCATGGTCGTCGCGCGGGCAGCAGCCTCGTCCCAGCGCTCGGCGGCCAGCTGCGCGAGCAGATCGGTGTCGCTCGGATCGTGACTCTGCTGCTGGCACAGCTCGGCCCAGGCCGCGAGCCCGTCACAGGTGCGGTCCTGAGGTGCCTGGCCGGCCACCTCGAGGGCCTCGGCACAATTCCCGTTCCGGATCAACAGCAGGGTCAGCGCCCGCCTGGCCGGCAGGTGGGACGGATCGAGGCTCAGCGCCTCCCGCAGCGAGGCTTCATCGCCCAGCTCAACCAGCCGGTCCGCCGGCGAGGGCAGAAGCCCACTCAAAAACGACCTCACCATGGTGGCGGGCTGAGCCCCAACGAACTCCGCCACCACCTCGCCGCCCCGAAACGCCTTAACGGCCGGGATGCCGCGAACCTGATAGCGCTGCGCCAGTTCCTGGTTGGCGTCGACGTCGAGGGTGCGGAGCAGGACCGCCCCTTCCATGGAGTCCACCGCGGCCTCCAGCACCGGGCCGAGCTGCCGACATGGTCCGCACCAGCTGGCCCAGAAGTCGACCACCACCGGGACCTCCCGGGAGCGCTCGATCACCTCTTGGGCGAAGGTCGACGAGTCGACCGCCATCCTTACCGCCGGGGCTGTGGGGCTCATGGCTCAGGGGATCGGCCGGCGGCGGTCGTCGGTCTCGACCACACCGGTCCCATGGGTGCACACACGATCGGCCCAGCCCAGATAGTTCTGCACGATCCTCACTGCCGAGGGAACCATCGACCGCCGCCGAGCCTCGGCGGTGTCAGCATGCACCGACAGCGCCGCATGGACGGCGGCGACGTGACGGAGGAACTCGTCGTGGGTGATCCGCGCCTCCCCAAGTGGGGCCCACAGGTCGGGAGGGAAGCCCAGCGCGCGCATCGCGCGCTGGGCGTCTCTCACATCGAATAGACAGGTCTTCCGTCGCCCGTCATGCAAGAACCCGCACTGCCAGGGGTCGTAAAGCGAATTACGAGCCGGCGGGAGGTCAGGATGAAGGCGCCGAAAGGGGCGCTGGACCGGCGGCTTGCCGACGGCCTGCGCCACCATCAGGCTGCGCGAACGCGCCCCGCCCGAGGCCCCCTGGTGCTTGGCTCAATCTCAAACTCGACCTGAGCGCCGCGGGTCAGCTGCTCGAAGGCACCGCCCTCCACGCTGGAACGGTGGAAGAAGTACTCCACGCCATCCTCAGCGGCTAGAAACCCGAACCCGCGCTCATTGACTGACTTGATTGTTCCGATCGGCATCTACCATCTCCCGTGCCGCTACGCGGCCATCCTCGCGAGCCAAATCGATCGACCGGCTCGCGAGGGAAGCGGCGTCGAACGGCCCCGCAAAATTGGCGCGAGGCAACTCGAACTTTAGCACAACCGCCGATCGCGACGGCCCGCGCCCGATCGCCATTCCCCGATCTGGATCCCTGAATCGCGAAGGCAGAGCGGCCCCCTGGGAGCCGTCAGGGGCGGCGGTCGTCGGCCGCGAGCCAGGCGAGTCCGAAAGCGATCAGGGCCAATGCCATAGCCACCCCCTGTACCCATAGGTGGTTGCCTCCCTCGGTCCAGGAGAGCCCCAGGCCAATGAGGAAGAAGGCCGCCGCTGCGGCCGCCAGGTACAGTCGGGGGAGATGGGCCAAGCGCACGACGGCACTCAGTTAACCACGCCCAAGACCAGCCGCGGGCGTTGGCTGGTGGCGGCGGTGGCGTTGCTCGCGACCTGCCTCTACGCCATCACCTGGATCGCCACGCCGGATACCCGCGACCTGACCACGCGTATATCCCGGCTCGACGCCGCCCACCACACCCGGCCGCTCCGGCCCGGGGAGGTGCCTCGGTACCTCGCGGATGCGCTGGTCGCCACCGAGGACTCCAGCTTCTACCAGGACCACGGCGTGAACGTCGAGGGGCTGCTCAGGTCCGCGGGCTACGACCTCCTTCATCTCTGCGAGTGTCAGGGGGGATCAACGATCACCGAGGAGCTGGCGGACGACATCTACATGGGCGGCACCGACCACTCCGTCTGGGGCCGGTGGTGGGACATCATCCTGGCCCTGAAGATCGAGGACCACCTGACCAAGACTCAGGTGCTGGACGCATTCCTGTCCGAGGTCTACCTGGGTGATGGAGCCGTCGGCGCGCTGCAGGCCAGCCGGGTCTACTTCCATCGACCGTTGTCGACCATCACCCTCGCTCAGGCGGCGTTGCTGGCGGGCCTGCCCCAGTCCCCGAGTCTGCTCAACCCGCTCCGCCACCCCGCCGCGGCCCGAGCCCGGCGTGAGGATGTCCTGGAGCTGATGCAGCAGGACGGGTACATCACCGCATCCCAGGCTCGGGCCGCCGAGCGCCAGCCCCTGCTGCCGCCCTGACCCTGCCCCACCTCATCGGGTCAGGCGGGATGGTCTGGGGGACGCTCCAGGAATCGCCAGGCATCCGCCAAGATCTGGTCCAGCCCCGGCTTGAGAGGATGCCACCCCAGCTCGTGCTCGATCCTGCCGCTCGAGGCGACCAGCACCGCGGGGTCCCCGGGCCGCCGCGGTGCGACCCGGATGGGGATGGGGCGGCCCGTCACCCGCCGGGCGGCCTCGACCACCTGCAGGACGGAGAAGCCCGCACCGTTGCCGAGGTTGTAGATCCGGTGGTCACCTCCGTGGTCCGGAGCCGGTCGGGCGATCGACTCCAAGGCCAGCAGGTGAGCGCGGGCCAGGTCCTCGACGTGAACATAGTCGCGGATGCAGGTGCCATCCGGCGTCGGATAGTCATCCCCGAACAGGACCAGTTCAGGCGCGAATCCGGACGCCACCCGCAGTAGGTTCGGGACCAGATGGGTCTCGGGTGAGTGCCTCTCCGTGGCCCCCGCCACGGCGCCGGCGACGTTGAAATAACGCAGGCTGACGGCCAAGAGGCCATAGGCCACCGCCTCATCCCCGATCATCATGTCGACGGCCAGCTTCGACCTCCCGTACGGGCTGGTCGGGGCGACTCGCGCCGACTCCGTGATCGGAACCGACTCCGGCTCGCCGTAGGTGGCGGCTGTTGAGGAGAAGACCAGACGCCGAACGCCAGCTGCCCTCATGGCGTCCAGGAGGGTCCTGGTTCCGCAAACGTTGGTCGACCAATACACCTCGGGCACCGCGACGGACTCCCCGACCAATGACCGGGCCGCGAAATGCATCACAGCACCAATGCCGCGCCGGAGCGCAGCCGTGAGCGCATCGCCGTCGGCAATGTCGGCCTCGATGAAGTCAACGGTGGCCGGGACCGCGTCCCGATGACCCGTGGCGAGGCTGTCGAGGACGACGGGCTCGTGGCCTGCCTCCATCAGGGCCCGGGTCACCACACTTCCGATGTACCCCGCGCCCCCCAAGACCAGGACCTTCAATGTGATCACCTCCGCTTCCGGGCGGCCTCCGCCGCCGCAGCCGGCGGGGTGGCTTCGTGACTGCAGCGAGCATCGTAAGGGGCGCGAGTTCGCCGCTCCTCGCCCACCCCCTCGGCCCCCCCGTCGGGCTGAGCCGACCCGACGACCTGAAGGACAGCCCTACCGACTAGACTGGCACACTGTCCTGCGACCGTACCCCTGGCTCGGTCTCACAGGGGCTCCGGAGGAGATCCGGGCCGAGGTAGCTCAGTTGGTAGAGCACGGGTCTGAAAAACCCGGTGTCGGCGGTTCGATCCCGCCCCTCGGCACCAGTTTTTGATCTCAAAGCGACCCCCAGACACCGACACCGGCCTGGCGTTTGATCCAACCGTTGATCCAACCCGGGTGGACGCCAGGAGACGTGCGTGGACGGTGAGAGCCCCTCACCCCTCGGCCAGAGCCGCCTCGATCGCCCCGATCGCGGTTCGCTGCATGGTCTCGGTGGCGTGGGAGTAGGTGTCGAGGGTGGTCCCGACGGTCGCGTGCCCCAGCATCTCGGACGCGATCTTGGGATGGACACCCGTGCCGAGCATCACGGTGGCAGCGGTATGTCTCAGATCGTGGAACCTTATGGACGGCAGCCCGGCCTGAACCAGCAGGGGATGGAACGAGCGGCGCAGCATGTTCCCTGGATCCAGGGGCTCGGCCAAGGCGAAACTCCTGGTCGTCACGAATTGCGCGACGTCCTATGTGGTACAAGACGCCCTCGCCGCCGATGCCGACCGCGGGGTGGCGGTCGACGTTCTTCTCAATCCTCTGGGCTATGGTGCCAAGGGCGCGGCCTCCTGGCTATCGAACCGTCGAGTTCATGTCCGCTGGGCCCCGGACTCCCCCTACCTCCACGCCAAAGTGATCCTCTCCGCCACCGAAGGACTTGGGGGGAGTGCCAACCTCAGCTACCACGGGCTGAGCATCAACCGAGAGATGGACGCCATGGCGCCCGCGTCGCTGCTTCCCGCCGCATGGGCCTGGGGTACTGCCCTCTGGGCCAAGGGGACGCCGGCGGGCTGAACGGCCTGCGCCTAGACCTCTACGACCCGCAGAGCAGGAGCGAGGCGGCGCACGTCGGCCGCGTCCGAGGTTACGACGACATCACCGCGTGCCGTGGCGACCAGTGCGACCTGCCCATCAACCACATCGGACGAGCCCGTCGCCGCCAGTAGCCGGCCGACACCGAGAGCTGCCTCGCGATCCAGCGCGGGAACTTGGACGCGACGGTCCCCGATGAGTGCCCCGATCCGGGCCTGACGTGGCCCTCCGCGCCAGGTCTGGGCGAGCACCCCAGAGGGGATAGCCACCCCTCCTCCGCCCAGCGCCTCGCGCAAGAGCAACGCAACCTCCCGGCGTCCCCGCTCCAGGGCAAGGAGAGCTCCGCTGTCCAAGGTCAGTCCTCGAGGACGGCCTTGGCCCACGCCCGCTCGCTCTCCGTGGCCTCGCCGCCAGTCTCGGCCAGGATCGCATCCACGATGTCGTCGATGCGATCGTGCTGAGCGCGCTCGGCTACCACTTCGCTGACATAGGAGCTCAGGTTGGCGGCCCTTCCGGCTGCCACTTCGGCTCGTGCTTGGCGAAGCACGTCCTCAGGCATCGTGATCGTGACCTTCTGCGTTGCCATACATTTATCCTACCAGGAATCCAGTTCTGGACCGCCCCGCACGCTGCACGCCATGGTGCCCGCCGCCCTGCTGCCGGCCGCATGGGCGTGGGGGTACTGCCCTCTGGGCCACGGGGACGCCGGCGGGCTGAGGGGCCAGGAAACTCAGCGGGCCGGGATCAGCGCTTGAGGCTTCCGGGACCGCGCGGCCCAGTGTGCCTGCCTCGGAAGTTCGGTCCCATCGCCTCTGGCGGCTCTGGCTTATCCACCCCGAGGGACTCCCGCTCTGCCGGGAACATCTCTTCGACCAAGAAGCGCGTCTTGGGCAACAGGAGTTCTGGTGGGTACAGACGCTCCACGACCGCGAGGACCTCGTCTCTCGTCTTGAGATCGAGCAACGTGGCGAGGTGGGCGATGTCTCCCCGGTCCTGCTCGGGCCGCGCAGCCAGCAGCTTCATCCCCAGCAGGAACTCTGGGGAGGCGGCGGTGACTCGTAGGCCTGGCACGTCAAGCACCTTGTTCGCGCCTGGGTCAGCGCCCGGCACAAAACCCCTGGCCGCGTCGTTGAGCCAGCCATGCGGCAGCCGAAGGTCATCGCCGACGATCTGGGCAGCCTTGTAGATCTCGTCAGTCGGTGCGAAGACGGCGTCGATGTCGCGGGTCATCCGATCGGCGTCATAAGCAAGGACCATCGCCGCTCCCCCGACCAAGTAAACATCGCCAACCAGCCCTGCCGTGACCAGTTGTGCGCCTAACCGGGTCAAAGCCTCGATTGCTTGATCCCGGGTTAGGAACCCCGCCCCGCTCGCTGTCATCGCCGCTCCAGTCCCGCAGCTGTTACGAAGATTCCCCGCTTGGCAAAGGACCGAGGACTCTCGCGCAGGCTCGTGGGGATCCACGCTGGGGCGCCGGCGACGAACCACCAGGGCCGGGCCACGCGATCGGGATCCTGGGCCCAACCTGGGGCCGGGAGACCCCGCTGGAGGGTCAGGTGTTCCGCCAAGGCGGCCATGAGGGCATCCGTGGCGCTGTCACCGGTTGGGGCTGGCGCGTCAGCCACCACGAGAGCGGTATCGGCCGGGGTGCCCAGCGCTTCGTCGTCCAGCACCTCCCCCACCAGGCGCCAGGCCGCCGTGCTCCCGTCGGAGCGGCGCACCTCCGCCATAACGGGAGCCAGGGCTGTCAAGGAAGCCCAGCGGCGCCCTGCGGGCAGGCACGCCTCCACGAGCCGGTTGAACGTCCCCACATTGGGGACCAGCGCCCCAGACTCATACCGGCTCAAGGTCGCCGACGAAGTCCCCGCGCGGCGCGCGACCTCGCGCTGTGAGAAGCCGGCGCGTGCCCGTACAAATCGGAGCCGAGAGCTTGCGTCCATCATGCTATCGGGAATGATAGCATGCCCGAAACTCGTCCGATACCACTCAGCGGATCGGGTGCGCCCCTATGCAATCCCGAGCTGAGCTTTAAATCGCCCACTCCCAACCGCAGAGGGGTGCTCCAATGAACCGTCGCGAACTGGCCAAGACCTTGCAAGCCCAACTGCTCTACGATGGCGACCCCAACGATCCCGTCTTCTCGAGCTTCAACTTCGCCGATGAGACGCTCCAGCTGATCTTCGGACTGATCAAGCAGAAGCTTGAGGCCGGGGAGGATGTGGCCGTCCGTGGATTCGGCCAGTGGAGGGTCCGAGAGACTCCGGGCGGAATGAGGCGCAACCCCACCCACGAGGGTCTTCCCGGCCGACGCCCGCGCCTCGGCCGCCAGCCCGGTCAGCGCCAAGGTATCCAACACCAAGGTTTGGCAGGAGCGACGCAGGGCTCCGCCACAGCACGGGCGAGGCCAAGGATCGGTCAGGCCGCCCAAGCGGTCAAGATGGAGCCAACGATGCCGGACTCTTGATGATCGCGGCGTGACAGCGCCTTGATCGGCCCGGCCGATCGAGCGGGCATGGAGGACGCCGAGGATGGCAGTTGTAAGGCTGGTGGTCAATGGGAAGCCCCACGATCTGAGCATCGCGCCGGATGTGCCCCTGCTACGGGCCTTGCGGGAGCGCCTCAACCTCAAGGGCCCGAAGTACGGGTGTGGGGAGGGAGCGTGCGGCGCCTGCGCCGTCCTGCTCGACGGCGAGACACATCTGGCTTGCTCCACCACCGTCGCGGAGGTCGGGCCACGGACGATCACGACAATCGAGGGGCTCGCACCGCCCGGGCAACTGCACCCGGTACAGGCTGCGTTCCTCGCCGAGGGCGCGCTGCAGTGCGGGTTCTGCACCCCAGGAATGGTCGTCGCCGCGGCTGGGCTTTTGAGGGTCAACCCCGACCCCGACGAGCTCGACATCCGCACCGCGCTCAACGGGCACCTCTGCCGTTGCGGCGCCTACTCCAGGATCGTGAGAGCGGTGTCTCGAGCGGCCCGGACCCGAGGCAGCGTGCAGCCCACGCCACCTGCTGGGCCCCAACCGCCGCGGGTCCAGCTGGGCACGCGACGCCCTTGGGAGCGCATCGCTGCGCTGGATCGCCCGTACTTCGACGTGCTCTCGGATGGCTTGGTGGCGGTCCTGCCAGGCGCGCCGCCGAGCGCGGGACAGCATTGGCCCGATGGAGGGGCCTTCGTGCACGTGGGCAGTACCGGGGTGGTGACGGCGTTTATCGGCAAGGTGGACGGCGGGCAGGACAATCGGACCGCGCTCGCCCAGCTCGTGGCCGAGGAACTGCGGGTGCCCCCAGACCGAGTCGTGATGGTGATGGGTGACACAGGCGTATCCCCATTCGACCCGGGCACCTTCGGGAGCCGATCCATGCCCGACGCCGGCCACCACCTTCGCCTCGCCTCGGTGGCGGCGCGACGCGGCCTGCTGGAGCTGGCCCGCGACCGCCTGGGGGTCCCCGAAGAGCAGCCACTGCAGGCTGCCGAGGGCGTGGCGCGGACCACCGACGGCACCCGGACTATGAGCTATGCAGACCTGGTCGAAGGAGTTCGCGTGGTGCGCGAGGCGAGCCGCCGCGAGGAGCTCACCCCGCCCCGGGAGTGGACCTGCGCCGGGAGGGCTGCCGCGCGGGCGACGTCGCCGGCCGCGGTGACCGGTATCAAGGTCTACCCGTCCGATCTGGTGGTGGACGGGATGCTCGCAGGCAAGACTCTCGCCCGCCCGTACCATGGGGCACGCTTGGAGTCCTTGGACCTGACTTTGGCAGAGCAGGTCGAGGGGGCCACTCTCATCCGCGAAGGGGATCTGGTTGGAGCGGTCGGCGACGACCCTGCGACGGTCGCGCGAGCGATAGCCCTAATACAAGCGACGTGGAGCCCCGCCCCCGACGTGAGCAGCGCCACCATCGCCGACTACCTCCGCCAGCACCCAGTGCAGACGCAGGGTTGGGGTGGGTCGTTCCTCGCAGAAGGCGGCGACGTCGCAGCGGCTGTCCGGTCGGGACACCGGTCCCTCCACGCCACCTACACCGTCCCCTACATCGCCCATGTCCCCATGGAGCCACGTAGTGCCGTCGCTCGCTGGGTGGGCGACGCGGTCACGATCTGGACCGGAACGCAGCGGCCATTCGCGGTGCGACGCGAGGTGGCCGACGCCATGGGCATCGACGAGGAGGCAGTCGAGGTGATCGTCCCCGACTTCGGCGGGGGGTTTGGCGGCAAACACACCGGCGAGGCAGCCATCGCCGCTGCCACCCTCGCCCGCCGTGCGGGGCGTCCGGTGCGAGTCGCCTGGAGTCGAGCGGAGGAGTTTACCCAGGGCTACTTGCGCCCGGCAGCGGTTATCGATGTG
>JAKAVU010000103.1 GCA_021817185.1 bacterium | reverse complement strand
TTCTAACGTCTGGTGGTAGGACGCCACGCCGGAGTCAGTCCCTGGTGTCGCCCGGTGCCGCCTCCAGTGCCCGGGTTGCCGCTATCCGGCACCCCACCTGATCCAGAGCCGCCGTCAACTCCTCCCGCAGGGACTCATCGAACGGGATCGGATGATTGTCCAACTCGCGCAGCAACGCAGAGAGTTGAAGGGCCTTCTGCTCTATCTTGGCGACGAGCTCTCGAGCCGCCGGACTGGCCGCGGTTATCGCTTCCACGCTCTCCAAACGACGCCTCCTCCTGAATCGTGATGGCGTAGCGGCCGGTGAGCCTGGTCGGCTGGCCGACCACCCCATCGTATCGCCGGGCCATGCCGGTGTCGATGGGTATCTCCTGAGAACCACGGGCGCCCCCCGGATGGGTCCGAAGACCGGAGTCCGGGCGGCGCGATCGGCTCAGGTCGGGTCACGGGGTGGGGGAGGCGGTGGGCGAAGCGCTGGGCGAGGGAGAGGGAGTTGGCCTAGGGGAACTGGATGGGCTGGGGCTCGGGGATGCCTTGGGGCTGGCGGACGGGCTGGCGCTTGGAGAGGCGGTCGGGCTGGCTGATGGGCTCACCGATGGGCTGGCCGTCGGCTTGGGCGCTGGAGTGGGCTTGCTGGCCACGCTTGCTGCTGGCGGAGGATTGAGAACCGCCGGGATTCCTCCTGACCCGCGCCCGGTCCCGAAGGGCTGCGGACCCGGCGGGCTGGCCGCCGCAAAGGCGACGACCAGGCCGGCGAAGGCGGCGAAGGCCAGTCCCAGCGGGATCGCGGCGATCGAGGACCGGTCCTGGTACCCACCTCCGGTGGAGCGTGAGGAGTTGAGGTAGATCTGCCGCATCGGAGTGATGCGGATCCCCTCTGCCGCCAGGCTGGCCCAAGGCGCGCAGAGGTAGACGGAGGCCTGGAACAGAAGCAGCAGGGCGAGGACCGTGGTGGTGAAGCTGAGGGCCCTCACCTCCATGGCGGCGGCGGCCATCACGGCCACCACCGCCAGGCCAGTCTCAAATCTGGAAGACCGCAGCGCCTGGGCCCAGTTGCTGATGCCCTCACGCCGCTTGGGGGTGCGCAGAAAGCTGGCCCGGGACACCACCAATCCTCTGATGTCAGCCAGCGTGACCGTCCAGCTGAGGGCGAACCAGACCCGCAGCGCCGCGCCGGCGTCACGCCAGCTCAGCCGTCCGCTGGCACGAAGCGCCCAGACCGCTCGGAGCAATCCGAAGACCAAGAACAGCAGCGGGATGACCAGGACCGCCCCGGTGATCTGCGCCACCGGAAGCCGGTCGTGAGCGGCCGTGGCGATGGCGGTCCCCAGCAAGAGAACCGTGAAGGTGGCCAGCATGGCGTCGCCAAACCACTGGACAGCTCCCAACAGGTAGTGGGCTCGCTGGGCCCTGGTCAGGCGCAGTCTGTGCGGAGCGAACGGCAGCAGCTCCCGCCAGTGCTGGCGCAGGATTTGGATCCCCCCCAGCGCCCAGCGGAAGCGTTGCTTCTTGAGCCCGTCGAAGGTGAGCGGCATGAGCCCCTCTCCCCAGGCCCGCTGCAGGTAGACGCCGCGATACCCGCGCCCCAGGATGCGCAGGCTGGCCTCCGCATCCTCCGTGATGCATTGGGGGTTCCACCCCCCGATCTCATCCAGCACCGAACGCCGGACGAGGCCCATGGTGCCGCAGAAGATGATGGCATCGCGGTGGGCGCGGGCGGGCATGGTGATGTCGAAGAAGTAGCGGTAGCTGTGGAACAACCCGCGCAGATAGGTGTCGTCCTCCCAGTCGCGATAGTGCTGCGGGGTCTGCACGAAGCCGACCTTGGGGTCCGCGAAGTGGGGCACGGTCGCGCGCAGGAAGCCGGGCTGCACCAGGTAGTCGGCGTCCACGATCGCGATCACCTCGACGTCCGGGGGCAGCCGCCGGGTGGCCTCGTTGAGGGCCCCGGCCTTGAATCCGGGCCAGGGATCGAGGTGGAGAAAGCTGAAGCGTTCGCCGAGCTCGTTGCAGAGCTGCTCGACGGGCCTCCAAACCGCGGGATCCTTGGTGTTGTTGTCCACCGCCTGGACGATGAAGTCGGGGTAGTCCAGTCGTGACAGGGCCACCAGCGTGTCGCGCACCATCGGCACCGGTTCGTTGTACATGGGCACCTGCACGGCCACCCGGGGCATGTAGTCGCCCGACACCGGGGTGGCCGGAACCGGGTGCTTGCGCCGACCCAGGACGTCCAGGATCTCGAACAGGTAGGACAGGGCCAGCCCCATCGCGACGACTTCGGCGCCGACGATCAGGAGGGATCCCAGCAGAACGCCGACCAGCAGGTGCGGGGTCACCGCCTGGAAGACGGTCACCCCGATCGAGTAGGCCAGGTACAGCAAGAACGCGGCCATCGCCGAGCAGAAGAGCAGCAGCGCCAGGAAGCTCCAGCCGCGCAGCAGGCGGCTCGCGGCCATGGTCGCGATCAGCAGCGCCACCGCCACCCCGATCGCCAGAGGCCGCTGGCCGGTGACGAAGACGGTGAGCAGCGCGGATCCGGCCAGAACCCCAGCAGTCAGGGGCGCCGCCAGCAGAGCCGGCGCCCGCACGCAGCCGGGCAGGATGGCCGTGACCGTGGCGACCACCGAGGTGATCGCCGCTGCCAGCACCAGGTCAAACAGCATGGATCAGGCGCGCGAAGTGAACGCAGAGGTTGGCGACATCTCAGGCCCGCCCAGCCGGGACCGTTCCGAAAAGGAGGGCCCAGAGGCGGACCAGCAACCAGGCGGCCACGGTGTAAACCACCACCGCCAGCACCAGGGGCCAGTCGTGGGTCAAGCCCAGCCGGGGAGCCCTGGCGGACACGATCCCCATGAAGGGTGACGCCAGGCCGTCCCCGACCCTGGTCACCACAACCACGAACCCATCGTTCGGCGCGCTCAGCGCTCTGAGGACGAAGTCCAGGGCCAAGAACAGGTCCACCACTGCCGACGCGAGCCAGGTCAGGTCACGAAGTCTTCCTCCCATGTCCGGTGCCAGGCTCGGATCTCGCGTCGGGGCAGCGCGTCCTGGGACGGCTCCGGCGGCCGGGGTGGCCACGGTCGGCGCTCCGGCGGAGGACGGTGGCCCGGCTGTTGTCGTACCCACCGGCCCGGCCTGGGACGGTTGGGACTGGGGCGGGCTCTGCCGCGGGACGACCTGGGTGGGGGCGGCACCGTCCGGGGTGCTAACCGCAGCGGACGGTTCCGCCGCTTCAACTCGGGACAGGGATCGATCGAGGTGTGCGGGCATCGCGGAGTCCTCCTGATTGATCAGCACCGGCTGGGTTCAGGCGGGCGCCGACGGCCGGCCGGCACCGCTCCCCAAGCTGACCAACGCCGCAGTCCCCACCCCGTTACACCAGGGCGGGCCGTCAGACGTCCCGCCCCGGCGGCCCCGTCTCAGATTCCGGAACTGATCCGCGCAAGTTGGATATACTCGGGCGCGCGCTGCGGCTCTGCCGCCAGCGGTCGGCGCGGATGGCGGAACTGGCAGACGCGCGGGGCTTAGAACCCCGTGGGGCAACCCGTCCGAGTTCGACCCTCGGTCCGCGCACCACATATGGCATATATGAGAGGTTGAGAAGGACCATGACCCCAGGCCCGGCTGGCGCTCCTGCTCTGGAAGTCGAAGTCGAGCGCCTGCCCGATTCCCAGGCGAGGCTGACCGTGGTGGCTCCGGTGGAGCAGGCGGAGCGGGGCATCTCCCGCGCCGTGGGCAAGCTCTCCGGCCAGGTGCGCCTACCGGGATTCAGGCCCGGCAAGGCCCCCGCGGCCGTGGTGGAGCGCGCTGTCGGCTGGCCCGCGATCCAGCAGGAGGCGGTGGACCTGCTGCTCCCCGAGCTCTATGCCGCGGCGATCCAGCAGACCGATCTCGAGCCGGTCTCCCAGCCTCAGGTCTCCGAGGCCCAGCTGGAGCGCGGCGAGCCCTTCCGGTTCGTGGCCACCGTGGGGATCCGACCGGTCGTCAACCTCGGCGACTATCGCCAGCTTCGGGTGCCGGTGGAGGACAAGCCGGTTCCGGATGAGGAGGTGGATGCGACCCTCGAGGAGCTCCGGCAGCGCTATGCCCAGCTGACCGATGTGAGCGACCGGGGAGTGGAGGCGGGCGACGTGGTGACCGCTGCGCTGACGATGCTCCACAACGGCACGGTCGTGGGCACCCCGGAGCAGGAGCAGACCCTGGACCTGGAGCGCGGGGGTCTCCTGCCGGGGATGGCCGAGCAGTTGGTGGGGGCCGTGGTCGGCGGCGATCCGGTCGACATCACCCTGACCATGCCCGACGACTACGCCCGCCCCGAGCTGCGCGGCGAGCTGGTCACGATCACCGCCCGGGTGACCCGGATCCAGGCGAAGGAGTTGCCGGCCCTGGATGACAACCTGGCGGCGATCGCGGGGCACGGCGAGAGCCTGGCCGAGCTGCGGCAGTACGTCCGCGAGCAGATCGCGGCGGAGGCTCGCCGCGTCGCCGAGCAGGCCCAGGTCGCGGCGGCGATGGAGGAGCTCCTGGGGCTGACCCGGGTCGAGGTCCCCGAGAGCATGATTCAAGCCGAGATCGATCATCAGATCCGCGACTTCACCAGCAGGCTGGAGGCGACCGGGATCACCCTGCAGGACGTGCTCTCTGCCCAGGGCTCGAGCCTGGAGCAGCTGCGCGGCGAGCGGCGCCAGGCCGCGGTGGAGGCGGTGCGCCTCGAACTCGCCCTCAGCGAGGTGGTGAGGAGAGAGCACATCTTCGTGTCTGATGAGGAGGCGGATGCGGCGCTGGCGGGGCTGGTCCCGAGGGGGGGCTCCAGGGCAGACCGGACTCGTCTCCGGGAGGCGCTCCGGGGCCAGCTGGAGATCGGCAAGGCCAGGGACCTGGTGGCCGCCCTGGCGCGGGGCCAGGAGCCCGCCGAGCCTCCCGCGGTGGGTTGATTTCTCAACCGCGGGTATACTCGGCTCGGAGGTCACTCGTGACCCCATGATGAGTTCGGGCTGATTCCAGGAGGAGACCATGGCCCTCATTCCGATGGTCGTCGAGACCACCACCAGGGGCGAGCGAGCCTTTGACATCTACTCCCGGCTGCTGAAGGACCGGATCATCTTCATCGGGACCGCCATCGACGACCAGATCGCCAACTTGGTGATGGCGCAGCTGCTGTACCTCGAGAGCGAGGACCCCGAGCGGGACATCAGCCTGTACATCAACAGCCCCGGGGGGTCGGTCTCCGCCGGGCTGGCGATCTACGACACCATGCAGTACGTCAAGCCCCGCGTGAGCACTTTCTGCATGGGGCTGGCCGCCTCCTTCGGCTGCATCCTGCTGGCCGGCGGCGAGGCGGGACAGCGGTTCAGCCTGCCGAACACCCGGATCATGATGCACCAGCCCAGCGGCGGCTTCCAGGGGCAGGCATCCGACATCCAGATTCAGGCGCAGGAGATCCTGCGCCTGCGCCGCACCATCGATCAGATCCTGGCCCACCACACGGGCAAGCCGGTGGAGCAGATAACCCGAGACTCCGACCGGGACTTCTACATGTCCCCGGAGGAGGCCCTCGAGTATGGGCTCATCGACCACATCCTGACCAAGGAGCACCCCGCCGGGGAGGCTTCCAACGGCAAGCCCCAGGCCCTCCCGGAGAAGGTGGCCGAGGCGTCCCCGGCGGGGCACTGACGGTCCACTGAGATGGGAGACCGCAAGGAGCTCCGGCGCCGGGGGACAGGCGGCTCCCAGGAGCCTGGGCGCGTGATGCGCCTGGTGCGCCGGGCCGGCTGGCGCTGCGACTTCTGTGGCAGCCTGGCCCGGGCGGTGGCGGTGGAGTCCGGCCCCGGAGGGCGGCAGGTGTCGATCTGCAGCAGGTGCCTTGGGGAGGCTGCCAGCCGAGTGCATCCCCACGGCGGGGGGGATGCCGCATGACCGAGTCATCGGATCGCCGCCGGCACACGCGTTGCTCGTTCTGCAACAAGGGTCAGGAGCAGGTTCGCAAGCTCATCGCCGGCCCCGGGGTCTACATCTGCGACCAGTGCATCGAACTCTGCCAGGAGGTCCTTGAAGAGGAGAACAAGGGGCCGGCGGCGCGCCGGCCGCGCACCAATGCGGTGCCCAGCCCCCAGGCGATCTGGAATTCGCTGAACCAGTACGTGGTGGGCCAGGACCAGGCCAAGAAGGTCCTGGCGGTGGCCGTCTACAACCACTACAAGCGCATCAACAGCGCGCGTGAGACCAGCGACGTGGAGCTGCAGAAGTCGAACGTTCTGCTGGTCGGCCCCACCGGCTGTGGCAAGACCCTGCTCGCCCAGACGCTGGCGAAAATCCTCGACGTTCCCTTCTCGATCGCCGACGCGACCTCACTGACCGAGGCGGGCTACGTGGGCGAGGATGTCGAGAACATCCTGCTCCGCCTGATCCAGGCGGCCGACTTCGACATCGCGCGAGCGGAGCGCGGGATCATCTACATCGACGAGATCGACAAGATCACCCGCAAGTCGGACAATCCCTCGATCACCCGGGACGTCTCCGGCGAGGGCGTGCAGCAGGCCCTGCTGAAGATCCTGGAGGGCACCGTCGCCAACGTGCCCCCGCAGGGGGGCCGCAAGCATCCCCACCAGGATTTCATCCAGATCAACACCGGCAACATCCTGTTCATCTGCGGCGGTGCCTTCGAGGGCCTGGAGCGGCTGATCGAACAGCGGGTCGGGCACCGGACCATCGGCTTCAGCAGCGAGCCGGGCGGCAAGCGCACCAAGGAGAGCACCCAGATCCTGCAGCAGATGCAGGCTCAGGACCTGCTCCGCTATGGCCTGATTCCGGAGTTCGTGGGTCGCCTCCCGATCGTGGTCGCCCTGCAGAGCCTGGATGAGGACGACATCACTCGGATTCTGACCGAGCCCAAGAACGCGTTCGTCAAGCAGTACCAGAAGTTCTTCGCGCTCGACGATGTGGAGCTGGTGTTCGAGGAGGCGGCGCTGCGGGCCATCGCCAGTCAGGCGCTGGCCTTGGGGACCGGGGCTCGCGGCCTCAAGAGCATCCTGGAGTCGGTCTTGCTGACCAGCATGTTCGAGGTTCCCTCACACCCGGAGATCAAGCGGTGCGTGATCACCGAGAGGTCGATCCTGGAGTCGACCGAACCCGAGCTCTATCCCGAGGATGAGCCCCAGGCCGCCAGCGCCTGATCCATCGCCACGGCCCCGGCTCCCCGCCACCTCACCTGGCCGCCCGGTAGACTGAGAGGCTCAGCAACCACGGTCTATGGGGCCCTTGTGGGGATCCGCCGATGGGCCGTTATCAGGACCACCACTTGACCATGTCTCCTTCCCATTCGGCTCGCCTCACCTCCAGCAACCTTGGCTACCCGCGCATCGGGGCGAATCGAGAACTCAAGTGGATGCTGGAGGCGTACTGGGCCGGCAGGACCGGCCCAGACGAGCTGGGGGAGCGGGCGCGGGCGCTGCGAGCCACGCGCTGGCAGGACCAGCGCGCGGCCGCCATCGACCATATCCCCAGCAACGACTTCTCGCTGTACGACCACGTGCTGGATCTCTCCCTCACCCTGGGCGTGATCCCCGACCGCTTCGAGCCCCTGCGCGGGGGGGACCCGCTGGACCTGATGTTCGCGATGGCCAGGGGGGCCAGCGTCGGCGGTGAGGAGATCCCCGCCATGGAGATGACCAAGTGGTTCGACACCAACTACCACTATCTGGTGCCCGAGCTGGGCCCGAGCCAGGTGTTCTCGCTCGACTGGTTGAAGCCGGTCGAGGAGTTCCAGGAGGCGCGCGCACTTGGGATCGAGACCAGGCCGGTTCTGCTGGGGCCAGTCAGCTACCTCAGGCTCGCCAAGCCCACCCAACCAGGCTTGGCCACCCTGTCGTTGCTGGACCGTCTGCTGCCCGCCTATGCCGATCTGCTGGCGCGTCTGGCGGCGGCGGGGGCGCGGTGGGTGCAGCTGGACGAGCCATGTCTGGCCCAGGATGCCCCGGTCGAGGTGCTGGAGGCGATCGAGGACGCCTACTCTTACCTGCGGAGCCACGTGCCCGACCTCAAGTTCTTGGTCGCATCCTATTTCGCGGGGCTGGGCGCCAACCTCCAGGCGGCGCTCATGCTGCCGGTCGACGCTCTCCACCTCGACCTGGTGCGGGGCCGGGCCGACCTCGAGCCGGCCCTGGAGTTGGCGCCCGACGCGATCGGCCTCTCGTTGGGAGTCGTGGACGGCCGGAACGTCTGGACGCTGGACCCGGACCCCGCGCTGCGGATGATCGAGCTGGCCGTCTCCAAGCTGGGTCCCGACCGGGTCATGGTTGCCCCCTCATGCTCCCTGATCCACGTTCCGGTCAGCGCGCGGGGCGAAGCGGAGATCGCGCCGGAGGTCCTCCCCTGGCTGGCCTTTGCCAGAGAGAAGCTGGGTGAGGTGGCCGCACTGGCGGGTTCGGACGGCGATGGGAGCCCCCGGGCGGAGGAGATCGCACGCCTGCGGGAGACCTCCAGGAGACGCCGCGAGTCGGCGCTGCGCCACGATCCGGCGGTCCAGCAGCGCGTTGCCGCGATCAGGCCCGAGGATCTGCGGCGCGCCGGGGATCCCGGTGAGCGCAGGCTCCGAGCGCGCTCCGACCTGGGGCTGCCCCTGCTGCCCACCACGACCATCGGTTCCTTCCCGCAGCGTTCTGAGCTGCGTCAGGCCCGGGCCAGGCTGCGCCGGCAGGAGCTCGGCCAGGAGGAGTACGACGGCATGGTCCGGGAGGAGGTGCGGCGGGTCATCTCCTTCCAGGAGGAGGCCGGCCTGGATGTCCTGGTGCATGGCGAGCCGGAGCGCAACGACATGGTCGAGTACTTCGCGGAGCGGTTGCGCGGGATCGCCACCTCCGACGGGGGGTGGGTCCAGTCCTACGGTTCGCGCTGCACCAAGCCCCCCGTCATCTTCGGAGACGTGTCCCGCCCGGAGCCGATGACGGTTGGCTGGTCGACCTTCGCGCAGAGCCTGACCCAAAAGCCGGTCAAGGGGATGCTGACCGGCCCCGTCACCATCCTCCAGTGGTCCTTCCCCCGCGAGGACGTGCCCCGGAGCCAGACCTGCTTCCAGATCGCCCTCGCCCTCAGGGACGAGGTCGGGGACCTGGAGAAGGCCGGGATCCGCATCATCCAGATCGATGAGCCGGCACTCCGCGAGGCGATGCCGTTGCGCCGGGCCGACCAGCCCGACTACTGGCGCTGGGCGATCGACAGCTTTCGACTGGCGTCGGCCGGGGCCGGGGCCGGGGTGCTGGTCCACACCCACATGTGCTACTCGGAGTTCGGCGACATCATCGAGTCGATCGCCGAGCTGGAAGCGGATGCGCTCTACATCGAGGCGGCCCGCTCCAGCATGGAGCTGCTGGCA
>JAKAVU010000102.1 GCA_021817185.1 bacterium | reverse complement strand
AAGCTCTCGCAAGACCGTGGCGACGTTGCTCCAGTACCCAGCCCGCTCCGGGAATGTCGAGAGGTCAACGGCCAGCGTCTCAGGGGCTGCGACTGTGACGTAGCCGGTGTGAACCGCCCTCCGCACGGTCGGCACATGGCCGACGAGGCGGCTTGTGACAAAGCGCAGGTGGACCCGCCCGCAGTCGCGGTCCCGAAGCTGTCGGTCGACCATCACCTGGAACGCTTGGGGTGCCTGGTGAGCTGCGCCATGCATCTCGGCCGCACTCAGCAGGCCGACATAATAGTCGCGATGGAGGTGCTGCATCATGCCATCAATGAACCACTCGCCAGGAACCACGCCCCAAGACCGAAAGTCCGGCGGTACGACCACGTAAAAGCCTTCGGCGGGAGAGAAGACGCGTCCGGCGCGCCTCAGACGCGAAAGCCCAAGGTGCACCGAACCTAGTCCGCGCTGCGTACGAGCGGCAGCTTCTTGGGTGGTGAACCACGGTTGGCCGTCTGCCAGCAGGGCGTCTGGGAGATCGGCGATGCGCAGTGCCATATGCGCATCCTATCAATAAACGACATAATACGCATACGAAAGCTCACAATCTGCCCCGCTCAACGTTGAGGTGCCGCCGGCTCACTTAGGGTCTTGCGGGGCTGCCGGTAAAAGTTCTCGCCGCTGGCCGCCACGAGCTAGGTGCCCAGGGTCTGGGAGTCAGGACCAGCGCCAAGGTCGCCAGACGTTCCGCCGTTGCCTACCGAACGGGGGTTGGCACTGGGGCGACCAATCCGAATCCAGGAAGAGGGCGGCATCCGGCCCGGGCATCAGATGAGGATGGCCATGATGGGCGCGCCGCCGGCTCGGGCGGCGGCTGGCCCCGGCGAGGTAGGGGTCGAGTCGGGCAGCGTCCTGCTGGAAGTGCGCGTGATCGTGACCTTCGCGCTGGTTTCGGGGCCGCGGGCAAGGCCGGATTGAGGCAAACAGCCACGCGGGCTCGCTGAGACGCATTGCAAGTCCGTCGGATTCGTCCCACGGGGCTCCGCGCGACGGAGTCCGATGGGACCTGCGGACTCGTCCCCGCGCTGGGGGTGAACAACACCCTCACGCCTTGTAGGTGGGCGTCCCGACGGGCCCCCAAGCGATCGGATGGCCCGTGTCAACCGAGCGATGAACCTCCGGACAGTGGGGGCTGGTCAGCTCGGGCCCGGGGCCGTTGGATGGCCTTCCCCAGCGACCGACCGTGACCTCCGAGAGAGGTCGGGGCGTGCTCTGGAGGCACCGACTCCCGTTGCCGTCAGCGTTGCCGTCAAACCCCTCTCTCCGAGCAGCAGAGAGATCCCATAGAGCCACCGGAGCAGGCAAATTTGAATTGGCGGGAGGCGAGGGGAACGATCCCTCCGGGGACGCCTTGGGCGCCCCCCATCGATTTTGAAGATCGAGGGGCCCACCTGGACCCATGCACTCCCGCCACGATCCTACACCGGGTCCCCGTCACCTTCAAGCTGCTGCCGTAACGCGCCGCCCGGGCTGCCCGTTCGCACCGCCATGGGACCGATTCCGCTGCCCCCCAAGGGCAGACATTGGGCACCGGTCGGAATCGCGCTCGCCGCTTTGCTCGCTGGCTGCAGCCCCGCGCGGGTCGCTGAGCCGGCCGGACCGACTCCTCAACCGATTCTCCTGCCGGCCCGGCCGCAAGGGAGCATCTCGGCGATGTCATTCCCGACTGCGCTCAACGGATGGATCGCGGTGTCATCCCTGGCCCCGGGGGGGTCCCAGGCGGCGCAGTCAATCCTGACCACCAGCAACGGCGGCTTGACCTGGCGCCGCGCCTGGAGCGGGGGAGTGATTCCGTTCTTCTCCACCTCCCAAGGGAGCGATCACGGCTGGGTCCTGGCGGGAGCGTCGCCAGCTTGCGGACAGCCGATCGGCGCCTCCGCCGATTGTCCGTCATCCTCCGTGCTCACCACCAGCGACTCGGGCGCGAGCTGGCGTCTGCTTCCCGCCCCAACGGTGCGCCTCTCCCAGGTCGCCTTTGCCACCGCTCAACTTGGCATCGCGGCCAGTGCGCCAAGCTGTGCCCCCGAAGCCTCGATCGCCAAAGCCCCCTGCCCAGGAGAGGTCCTGCTCACCAAAGATGGGGGGCTCCACTGGCAGACGGTGCTTCGGACCGAGGGCTTGGTGGCCGCGATCGCAGCCCGCGGAGACTCCCTCTGGGCCGTCACCGGATTGCCCGCCCTGGCCTCGAAGGAGGCGGGGGCGCCCTCCCCACGCTTGCTGGTGATGCGCAGCCTGGACGCGGGGCTGCGCTGGAGCCAGGTCGCCAGCCTGGGTCCACTCTTCTCGATCGGCCCGTCGCTCCAGGCCCGGCTCCAGACCGGGCCCGGGCAGAAGATGTGGCTGAGCTATGTCGATCGGAGCAGCTGCGCCATGCACGGCTGCTCCGTGGGCGGCTTCGAGAGCGTGGACGGAGGCCTGAGGTGGCAAGCCGACGGAATCCCTGACCCGAGTCCTGGAGCCGGGTGCGGTGACTTTGCCCCGCCGGACTCGGTCGCGATCGCTCCGACCGGGGTCGTGCTGGGCACCTACCAGCGCAATCTCGCCACCTGCGAGGCCCCGGCGGCATCGCTGTCCCGAGCGGTGGGTGGAGCCTGGCGGCCGGTTCACAGCTGGAACTTCTTCTCGCCGCAGGAGCTCACGTTTCCCAGCGCCAGCGTCGGCTATGCCGAGAATGGGACGGCCGTGCTCGCGACCCGCGACGGTGGGGCCAGCTGGAGTCAGATGTGGCCGGCGGTCAGCCCCACCGACGGCCTGGACGCCCTGTCGGCGTCAACCGCATTCGCCTACGGCTCCCAGGGCTCCAGCAGCTCCATCCTGGTGACTACCGATTCTGGCCGCGTGTGGAAGATCGAGAGCCAGCTCCCCACCCAGGTGCTGGCCCTGGACATGGACAACCGGCAGGTCGGCTTCGCGGCCGCCGCGGGGACCGGCCCGGAGGCGCAGTCCTTCGACCTCTACCGCACCGGCGACGGGGGCCGGAGCTGGACCCTGGTCGGCCCCGGTTTCCCTCTGCGGGGATGGGGAATCCTGGGCCTGTGGCTGACACCGTCAGGTGATGGAGTGGGAGCGATCAACGGCGCCGAGGGTGGGGCCGGCCTTCCGGGGCCAACTGGCTTCTTCGCCGCCCGTGACGGGGGTCGGCAGTGGCGCCCGGAAGGAGTCCTCGCGACCGGCTTCGATCTGGTCGCGGCCGCGACCTTCCAGAGGCTGGGGCGCGGCGACTGGCTGGGACTGGCAGCGGTGAACCAAGGACGCGGAACCGCCCTTGAGGAGTCCCGGGATCTGGGCCGCACCTGGTCGCCCGTGAGCGGCGCTCCCAGCCGCCTGGCAGCTCTCCGCATAGGAGTGAACGGGAGCGGTCTGGTGGGAGCCACGGTGGGCACGGGTGGCAACAGCCTGCTCACCTTCTACCGGGCGTCGAGACCATCCGGGCCATGGCTGCGGGAGGCACCTCGCTCGACGCTCGCCGAGGCTGGCTCGGTCAGCAGCGGCGGCATCTCGTTCGCCAGCGCTGAGGTGGTGTGGGTGCTCGTGGCAGGATCGGTGTGGGAGACCCAAGACGGGGGCTCCAGCTGGCGACCGGCCTGAGCTCCTGGAGGCGCCGTCGCCGCAAGCCCCAGTTGACGGTGAGGACGACCTCGGAGCCCGCGCGGGCCGATGGCCGCCTCGGCCCAGGCCCGGTTCACCCACTTGAAAGTTGAGGCCGAAGAAGCGTACCTTGCAGGTAGGCCATGCCCCCAATCCCCCTACGTCCCCCTCCGGGCGACGCGGCCCAGCACTGATGCTGCGCCATTTTCGTCTGCTCGCCGTCGGCCTCGTCTCCGGGGCGGCCATCACGGTCGCGCTGACGGGATGCGGGGGTGTGCCCGCTCACCTCAGCCTGCGGCGGCGTCGAGAGTCGGCCCCCAGCCGGCCCGAGGTGGGACAGCCCGCCGCCGCCGACCCGACGGCCACCGCCGCGCTCCCGCCCGGCGCGCGCCTTCCTGAGGGGATCTCTCTGAGAGGTGGGGTGACCGCGGTCAGCCGGCTCGGTTACGCGCTTGCGTGCGGGGTGTATCCGGGCTTTGGCTATTTGGCGACCGTCGACCTCTCACTACCCGGCAGGCTCGAGACCCTCACGATCCAGCTCCCCATGTACAACGGGCCGGGGCAATACCGAGTGGCCTCGTCCAATGGTCTCGCCACCGCGGTGGCGGATGTCCGGATCGGCGCGTTTGGCAGCGCCGTGGCGGGTTCGGTGTCGGTCTCCCCGGGCGGTCGCAGTGGGTTGGTGCGTCTCGATTTCGGCCCGGCCGGCGCCAGCCGAGACGGCGGTTCGGAGGTCGTCTCCGGGGCGTGGACGTGCGCGCCGCCTGGCGCCGGCTACCGACCATCGGAGCCTCCGTCGGCCACCACCTTCTATCAGTACCTGACCGTGAGCGGAGCCCTGGCCGGGCATGTGGGAGCGGCCGAGGTGCCCGCGGAGGACCTGCTGGCCGGTGCCCCCAACTGCGGGGTGTACCGGAACTCGACGGGGACCCACTTCAACGCGGCCATGGTGGTAGTTCTGGCGGGCCACCACTACATCCTGGACATGCGGCTGCAGCAGTACCAGGGAGCGGGGCAGTACTACCCTGCCTTCACCACCGCGAGCCTGCCGGGCGGGACCAACTGGGCAACTGGTGAAGTGATCCGGGATGGCGCCGCGGCCACCCCGGGACAGATCCCCAGCGCGATCTGGGCAGCGGTCGGAGGCGACTTCCGCCTCGACCCGGGACTCGACTCTGGCCTGATGGCGGTCCGCTTCATGAACCGCACCGGAGGGTCGTTCATCGTCACCGGAGGGTGGAGCTGCTGACCCCGGACCCGAGCTCGTCGCGACGGGCCGGGCGACGAGGTCGTGCTCAAACGGCGGTCGCCGGCGCGCGCGAGGACACGGAGCCAGGCCCGTCCCCGGTTGCGGGCGACACCTATAATCCCAGGCCGATGGACGACAAGGCGATGGTCGACCTGCTGGAGCGGGTGGGCAATCTCTTCACGTCCAGCCTCGACGTCAAGGTCAACATCGACTTCACGTTGCGCGCGCTCTCCCAACTGGTGGAGTGCGACTCCGAGACGGTGTTCCTGCTCGACGACGAGGAGTCCCGGCTGTCGGCGATGGTCACCTACCCGTACACCGAACAGGTGGGCAGCGTCGCCTCGTTCGGGCTGGGAGAGGGCATCGTGGGGTGGTCGGTGGCCGAGCGCAAGGCCGCCCGGGTGAGCGATGCCACCACCGACCCGCGTTTCAAGACGTTGGCCTCGGGCACGACCCCGAAGAGCGTGATGGTGATGCCCCTGGAGTCGCCCAACCGAGTGGTCGGCGCGCTGACCCTGGGCCGGAAGCAGGTCAAGCCCTTCACAGATCTTGAGCAAGCCCTGGTCCGGGTCATCGCCAACCAGGCGGCCATCAGCCTTGACAACGCCTCACTGCACGCGTCCGCCCAACGGCAGCTGCAGGAGATCGCACTCCAAAAGCACGAGTTGGAGGTTGCCAACGCTCAGATCCGCGAGAACAGCCGCCTCAAGAGCGAGTTCTTGGCCAACATGAGCCACGAGCTGCGCACCCCACTCAATTCCATCCTCGGCTTCAGCGAGATCTTGAAGGACAACCTGGCCGGCAAGATGACCCCGCAGCAGGAGCAGGAGTGCCTCGCCAACATCCACTCCAGCGGACGGCACCTGCTCAACCTGGTCAACGACGTGCTCGATCTCAGCAAGATAGAGGCGGGCCGGCTGGAGCTGCAGTACGAGGAGTTCCAAGTGGGATCCTGCATCTCCGAGGTGCTGACCGTGGTCCGGCCGCTGGCGGAGCGGGCCTCGATCAACCTGGTGGTGGAGCTGGACAACGAGAGCGCGCTCCTCCGCGCCGACAAGGGCAAGCTCAAGCAGATCCTCTACAACCTGCTGGCCAACGCGATCAAGTTCACCCCCGAAGGTGGTCAGGCCGTGGTCAAGACCCGGACCAAGCCCAGGGCCGGGCAGCTGATCCTGCAGGTCAAGGACAGCGGAATCGGCATCGACCCGGAGCACCATGAGCAGATCTTCAGCGAGTTCTTCCAGGTGCAGGCCGCGGCTGACCGGCGGTTCGAGGGCACCGGCCTGGGGTTGGCGCTGGTGAAGAGACTGGTCGGGCTGCACGGGGGCACGATCAAGGTCGACAGCCAGTTGGGCCGGGGCGCCACCTTCACGGTGACCCTGCCCCTGCGAGGGCTGCGCCCCGACGGCCAGCTGCGCAACAAGATCCTGGTCATAGAGGACAACCCATCCAGCCTGGAGCTGTCCACCCTGGTGCTGCGCGGACAGGGCTTCAAGGTGGACACCGCCACCGACGGGCAGGAGGGGCTGCAGATGGCCAAGGCCCACCCTTATGACCTCATCCTGATGGACATCCAGCTGCCCGGAATAGACGGGCTCACGGTGACTCGCCTGCTCAAGGCCGATCCCAGGACCGCCAGAACCCCTATCGTGGCGCTGAGCGCGCGCGCCATGCTCGGTGACGAGCGCGAGGCGTTGGAGGCGGGCTGCTCGGGCTACATAACCAAGCCCATAGAGGTGAAGAGCTTTCTGAACACGGTGACCGAATACCTGGAGGCACAGGGAGCATGAGCGGGGGCAACAAGACCATCCTGACTGTCGAGGACGACGCCAGCACCAGGGAGATCATCCGGCTCGCCTGCGAACCGCAGCACTACAACGTGCTCGAGGCCACCACCGGTCCTGAGGGGTTGGAGGCGGTGCTCCAGAGCGCCCCCGACCTGGTCCTGCTCGACATCAACCTTCCCGGGATGTCAGGCCTGGATGTGTGCCGCAAGCTACGTGCCGACGGCCACAAGATCCCCATCATCATGCTCACCGCCAAGAGCGACACCATCGACGTGGTGGTCGGGCTGGAGCTGGGGGCCGACGACTATGTGGTCAAGCCCTTCGAGGTTCGCGAACTGGTGGCCAGGATCGGTGCCCACCTGCGCCGGGCGGAGACGATTCCGGCCGAGACCGTCAAGGAGCGCTTCGAGTTCCCCGGCCTCAGCATCGACCTCCGCCGCCGGCAGGTGTACCACGACGACCAGGAGGTCCAGCTGACGCTGACCGAGTTCAACCTGCTGGCGCTTCTGGCCAGCAAGCCTGGTCAGGTGATGAGCCGGTCGGAGCTGCTGCGCCGGGTCTGGGGATATGAGGTGGAGATCGAGACCCGCACCGTCGACGCCCATGTCTACCGGCTCAGGCGCAAGATCGAACCCAACGCCGAGCACCCCACCTACATCCACTCGGTCCCGGGGATCGGGTACCGCTTCGCGGGCTGACCTCCGGGTCCTCCCCGTCGGCCGGGGCGGTGGTCACACCCGGGTCAGCCGCCACCGGATCGAGGGGGCCGAGATCGTCGTGGGAGCCCTCAGGGTGATCGCCCTGGCGAACTGGCCCGAGTAGATGCGGAACTCGCCGACCACCTGGCCCGACGCCACCCGGTCGGAGAGCGAGTGGGCTCGCAGCTCCGTCTGCAGCACCAGACCGGGCCAACCGACAACGGACAGCGACTGCGGTGATGGGATCGTCACGGAGGCCGCCCAGGGTTGGGTGAGGGCAGCCACCGCCCCATCTCGCGGCACCACGGTGTAGGCGGTCAGGGTGGAGAAGGTGGAGTTGACCAGGGCGACCGCGGCGTTGATGGCGTTGGCGAGCTGGGTGACCCCACCCTGCCCCAAGACCGCTCCCACGACCGTGGTCGACCTCCCGTCCACCGGCCGCTGAGCTGCGAACACGAAGCACCCGCCCGCGGCTGGAGTCCATCCGGTCTTGATCCCGATGAAGTTGTCGTGGGTGACCTGGGAGTCGACGTTGTAGGTCAGTCCCGCCACCGGCAGGTCGACCTGGGGCAGGGCGACAATGCTGGCGAAGGTGGGGTTGGCCATCGCCACCTCGGCCAGACGGGTCTGGTCCGCGGCGGTGCTCACCGTGGCCGGGGAGACGCCGCTGGCATCAGCGTAGTGGGTGTGGCGCAGCCCGAGCCGGGTCGCCTCGGCATTCATCTGGGCCACGAAAGCCGATTCGGAGCCGGCGTCCCATTGGGCCAGGAGCGAGGCGATGTTGTCGCCCGACGGCACCAGCAGGGCCTGCAGCGCCTGCAGCTCGCTCAACTGTTCCCCCGCGGCCACCGGCACCACCGAGTCGCCGGCGGCGCTGTCGGCGCGATAGGTGGCCACGTCCTGTGGAGTCACGGTGATCTCAGGGCCGGAGCCGCCCGCCTGAATCGGGTGGGCCTTGAGGATCAGCAGGGCCGTCATGACCTTGGCGACCGAACCGATCGCCTCGGGCTGATTGCCCCCGTGGCTGCCCACGGTTCCCACCCCCTCGACCGCGACCACCGCCTCGCCGGTCGTGGGCCAGGGCAGGGTCGGGGCCGACCCCGGGACACGCAGTTGGGCTGCGACCGTGCGCACGAGCCGAACCGAGGGGATGGGCCTGAGGTATTGAGCCACCGCCCCCGCCACCAGGATCGCCAAGACCAGGGCGACGGTCAGCTTGACTCGCCTCATGATCGGAGATCTGCTTCTCATGGCAAACGACCGACCGGCACCGGCTTCACATCAATTGCAACGCGGCGCGGCTGAGCTCGGTTCCGGTCTCACGGGTCAGCACCGCGGTCGCCGTCACCCGAGCACTCTGCGCCGTTGCCATTGGATGCGATGAAGAGCGGCCGTCCCTGGCGGCAAGGACGAGGTCCCGACGGAACCGCGCCGCTAGGAGGTCCGACGGAAGTGTTGCACACGGTGATCCCGCCGCGGTGGAGCGCGGTTTGACCCACATGGAAGAAACGCGCCCCACGGCCAGCCCCGCCAGAACTGGCGACTCCACGCCTGGCTGCACCGGTCGCTTCGGGACCCGGGCCCAAGCGGCCCGGCTCGGACGCAGGCCGGGGACCCTCGCAGGCGGCGGCGATGGGCCAGCCGCAGGGCCAGATGGCGGCAAGCGGTTACCTTGGGATGCGTCGTGAACTCTCTGTGGGATCTGGAGCCGGGCGCGAGGGGCAGGCCGCTGACTGGGATCAGGGTGCTGGACGTCTCGCGGGTGCTTGCCGGCCCCTACTGCGCCATGCTGCTGGCCGACCTAGGGGCCACGGTGGTCAAGGTTGAGAGCCCACGGGGGGACGAGACCCGGAGATGGGGTCCGCCCTTCGACCAAGGGACCGCGACCTACTTTTACACCGCCAACCGCAACAAGCGAACCGTCGTGTTGGACCTGGGGAGCCCGTCCGGCCAGGAACAGCTCCGCAGCCTGCTGCGCGACGCCGACGTTCTGGTCCACAACTTCACGGACCATGTCATGCACAAGTTCCACCTCTCCCGGGCCGAGGTCACGGAGATCAACCCCAGCTGCATCCACTGCACGATCTCCGGGTTCGGCCGGGAGCAGCCCGACCGCCGCGGCTTCGACCTGGTGAGCCAG
>JAKAVU010000101.1 GCA_021817185.1 bacterium | reverse complement strand
GCGGGGCCGCGATCTCGGTCCCATAAAATGACCGCCCGTGCCCCTCTTCTCCCGAATCCGACCTGGCCGGACGGCCTCTGGCTCCGCTGAGATGACGCATTCCAGGAGGGGCCTTTGATCGCGACCGCGGCGCTGGGCGGCATCGCGGTGGGGGCCGGGCTGCTGGTCGTGCTGCGCCGGGACAGGTCCTGGCAATTGCTGGCCGGTCTGGTGGTAGCTGTCGCTCTCGCCCTGGCCATGGCGGTCGCCGGCGCGGCGCTGCCGGCCATCGGGTTGTTGCTCCTGGGCGGAGCCGGTGGGGCCCTGGTTCTGGCACCGATCGCGGGAGATCCCCCGGCCGGTGATCAGGGGGAGTCGCGGGCACGCATCGCCCTGGAGGCCGCCGTGGCGCTGTGCGTGGTCGCTCTGCTGCTGGGAGCGGGGGTGGCTGCCCGGGCCAGCTTCGAAGGTCGGGGCCGGCCAACCCCCAGCCTGATGGAGGTGGGCCACCAGGTGCTGCTGGGTGCCGGGGTGCCCATGCTGGGCCTGGTGCTGCTGGCCGCGACGGTTTTGATCGGGACCACTGCCCTGGTCGGCAGGGACCGCCGCGAGGCAGCCGAGGACCAGGCCGAGGCTCAGCGGCGGCGGCGCCTGGCCGAGCAGCAGCGGCGCAATCGGCAGCGGGCGGCAGCCCGGGAAGCTGCGCGCCAGGCGCGCCGAGGGGCCGGCAGGTGAGCGGCACGTCGGCCGCCTTGCTGGTGACGGCGGCCTGTCTCCTGGGAGTGGCGACCTTCACGGTGCTCCATCGCCGGGACGCCTTCGGAGCGGTCGCCGCTCTGCTGGTGGGTTTCTCCGGGGTGGCGACCGGCCTGGTGGGGTTCGCGGCGTCGGCGCCGAGCTCCGCCGCCGCGGCCCAGCTGCAGGCCTATGCGGTGGCGTCCGAGGTGCTCGGAGTGCTCTGTGCGGGCGTGGGCTCGGCTTTGGCGATGGTGCTCTGGCGCCGCTCCGGCTCCGACCTGCTGACGGTCCCCACCCCCCGCCCCGAACCGGGCCGCGAGGTGTTGGCCGACGGCGTGCCCGGCCCCATCCCCGACGACGACGGCGACCCAGCCGGGCCCGGGGCAGAGCCCTCATCCGACGAGTCCGAAGCCGCGCTCGACGGCGAGGGGATCTGAGGTGCACATCTTCGACGCCGCCTGGGCCCTGCTGCTGCTGCCGATTGCCGGGGTGGGAGCGAGCTACCTGGCCGAGACCAGGCGCGGGTCGGCGCTGGCGGTGGCGGTCTGTGCCTGGCTCACCGTGGTGGCGGGCCTGATCGTGCTCGGTGCCACCGCGCACTCCCTTCCCCACACCCACCAGTCCACGCTTGCCTTCTGGACCTTCGCGGTGACCCAGACCCCGTTCAACTCGGCCGCCACCACCCTGCTCGCCCCCAACTTCCAGGTCGGCGTGGGCTACTCGGCCAATCCCGCCGCCGTCATCCTGGTCTCGGTGGTGGCGCTGGCGGTGGCGCTGGCCCAGACCCAGATGCTGATTCAGCTGCGCAGCGATCCGCGCCTGCCGGGGCTGATGCGGCTGACGGGGATCCTCAACTTTGGGGCCGTGATCCTGATCATGGCCCCGGGGCTGTTTCAGACCCTGCTGGGCTTCGAACTCTGTGGGCTGGCGGCGGCTCTGACCATCGGCAGCGGTCTGGGGGAAGACGTGGGGCGGGTGGCCCGCCAGCTGTATCTGACCTGGAGGGCGGGCGCCCTCGCGCTGCTGCTGGCGGTGGTGTTCCTGTACGTGAAGTTCTCCGGGGCGGTGGCGGTGGCGGCCACCGATGTCCACCACAAGGGCCCCGCCATCAGCCCCTACGGGCTGAACCTGGGTTCGCTCGCCGCCATGTTCAAGCTGGCGGTGCGGGGCCAGGTGCACGGGGTCGGCGGCAGGACCCTGACCCTGGCCGGGGTGCTCGTCGTGGTGGCGGTGGCGTGCGCCTGCGGGGCCGTTCCACTTCACCTCCTCTGGCGCGGCTTGAGCCGCGCCCCCGGGGCCAGCGTGGCGGTGCTGGCCTCCGCGGTGGGGGTGGCCGTGGGGTCCGCGCTCCTGGTGCAGACCTTCCCTCTGCTCGAGGTGGCGGCGGCGGTGCTGCCTGCGCTCACCGTGCTGGCGGCGCTGAGCGCGGTGGCCACCGCGGCTCTGGCGGCTCGGGAGCATGACCTGCGCCGCTTCGGCGCTTGGGTCGTCGCCAGCCTCTCCAGCTCAGTCCTGATCGGGTTCGGCCTGGGGTCCCCGGCGGCCGCTCTCGCCATGGCCATCTCGGCGGCCCTGGTGGCGGTGGCCCTGACCGGCGCCTTGAGCCATCTGGCCAGGGATCTGCGGGTCGGGAGCGTGGCGCGGCTGGGGCCGGCTTGGAAGCACGCCCGTCCGGCCACGACGATCTTGCTGGGATGCCTGGTGGCGGCATCGGGCCTGGCCGGCTCGGGCGCGTTCTTCGGTCGCTCCGCGATCCTGGCTGCCGCCATCTCCGGCCCCGGCGCCGGGCTGCCGCAACTCGGCCCCTGGGAGCGCATCGTGGGCGGCGGTGGCCTCCTGCTCGCCGCCGCGCTGCTGGCGCTGGGATGCGGGCGGGTCGCGGCCTTCGCGCTCAAGGGCGGCGAGCCGACCGACCCCAGGGAGGCACGCGAAGCACGCCGCCACTTCAACCAAGCGCGTCCCGGCGGTCAGCTGGCCGTGCTGCGCGCAGCCACGGTGGTGGCGCTCCTGAGCGGGCTGGTGAGCCTGCCCGGGGTTCACGTGGGAGTGGGCTCGATGCTGGCGCTGAGACCGGGGGCCACCGCGCTGGCGGTCAGCGCCGTGTCTCTGCTGGTGATTCTGCTGCTGCCCCTGCTGGCGGCCGGCGCCGGTTTCGCACTGGCCCCGGTGGCCGCCGCCGGTACATCGGATCCCGCCTGGCTGCCCTGGGTCGACGGCACCGCCCTCTTCCAGAGCACGGAGGCGCTGCTGGCGGGCTGGCCGGGCCGGGCGTTGGTGGCCCTCAGCAACCGCGTCCTGGAGCCCCTGTTCGACTCCGCGGGCACCGCTCTCGACGATGCCGTGCGGTGGGAGCCGAAGAGCAGCTGGGGCTGGCTCAAGCCCGGCCTCGGTTCGAGCGCCGCGGCCCTGGTGGTGGTGGCCCTCGCGGTCGGCGTGGCGGTCTGGCTGGGTGCGCTCCACCCGGCTGCCGCGGGAGTCCCCTAGGTGCCCAGCGACATCAGCCTGTCCCTGATCATCTTCGTGCCCGCGGTCGGGGCGCTGCTGGTGCTGGGGCTGCCCGTGGCCACCGATCTGCAGCGTTTCCGGGTGCGCACCACCGCCCTGTTCGCGACCCTGATCCCGCTGCTCATCGCCATCTTCGATGTGCTCGCCGAGGTGGGCAACCCGTCCCAGGGAGCTCTCGCGCAGCCCGCCCTGGACGCGCCCTGGCTGCGTCACTTCTTCTTCCAGCTCGACTACCACGTCGGCACCGATGGCCTCAACCTGATGCTGCTGTTCGCGGTGACGGCGGTCTTTCCCGCCCTGATCCTGGCCAGCTGGCGGCAGCGGGAGCGGTACCGGACCTACTTCGCGCTGGTCCTGCTGGTGGAGGTCTCCCTGACGGGCGCCTTCGCCACCCAGGACCTGCTGCTCTTCCTGGTGTTCTTCGCTCTCCCCGTGGTCCCCCTCAGCGTGCTGGTCGGGGTCGGTGCCAGCGGCGCCGGGCGGCGGGTTCTGATCTCCCAGTCCCTCTCCAGCGCGGCCCTGCTGGTGGCCATCCTGCTGATGCTTCTGCGGACCGGCAACGTGACCTTCGACTTCCTCACCCTCGCCACCAACAACCCCGTCAAGGGCGCTCCCGCCTTGATCGTGGCGGTGCTGCTGCTGTTTGCCTTCGCCAGCCGGATGGCGGTCTTCCCGTTGCACCGCTGGCTGGTGGAGGGGGTTTCGGAAGCCCCGACCCCGGTGGGCATGCTCCTCACCATCTCGTCACTACCGGTCGGCGCCTACGGGCTGGTGCGGGTGCTGCTGAACATGGACCCGCTGGCCTCCCTGCAGCTGGTGCGGCCGCTGCTCGCGCTGGCTCTGGTCACCCTCTTCTGGGGGGCCCTGTGCGCGCGGGGCAGCCGCGACCCCCGCCGGATCGTGGGCTTCGCGCTGGTGGCGATCACCGGGCCGGTCCTGCTGGGGGTGATCTCCTTTTCAGAGACCTCGATCGCAGGCGCTCTCGGGCTCGCCTTCGCCTATGTGCTCTTCGCCCCGCTGCTGGTGCTGACCGTGGGGGTGCTCTGCGACCGGGCGGGCCGGCGGCAGCTGGCCGACCTGGCCGGAGCCGCCGCCACGGCGCCGCGCCTGCGCCTTCTCTTCGCCGTGGGGGTGGCCGGGCTCCTGGGGGTCCCCCTGCTGGCGGGCTTCCCGGGGCTGTTCCAGCTGCTCCTGGGGAGCTTCGTCGCCCATCGCTACGTGACCGCTCTCACCTGCCTGGGGCTGCTGCTGCTGACCGCTGCCCTCTGGCGCCTGCTGGGCGCGGTCTTCTGGACCGGGCCGAAGTCGGAGCTCCAGCTGGCCGTGGCCGACTCTCAGGGGTCGGAGTTCTACGCCGGGTGGGTGATGGCCGGGCTGCTCATCGTGTTCGGAATCTCCTCAGGGTATTTCGCCCCCTACACCGTGCACGGAACCGATCTGGTGGCGGCCCGGGTGTCGAGCTACGCCCCCGCCCCCGCTCCCCACCCGAGGGCCCACGGGTGAATCTCGCCTTCCTGCAGGACTTTGCGCCGATCGGCCTGCTGGTGCTGGGAGCGGCCGCCTGCAGCTGGCTGGATCTGCGCCCGGATCGCGGCGGCTGGGGTGGCAGTTCATCCAGTCGCTGGGTGGCGCTGGGGGCACTGCTGCTGGCGTTCCTGGCCAGCATCGGCTTCTGGCACTCATCCTTTGGTCCCACCCCCCCGGACGTGGAGCACGGCAGCTTCCTGATCGACAGGTTCGCCCTCTTCTTTTACGCCGCCGGCCTGGCTGCGGCCGGCGCCGTCGTGCTGTGCGGGGCGGACGCGGAGGTGGAGGTGGCGCCCCACACCGGGGTGTACCATGCCCTGCTCCTGGTGGCGACCGCGGGGGTGCTCTTCACCGCCTCGGCGGCCGACCTGATCAGCCTGGTGGTCGGCCTCGCTCTCACCAGCCTGCCCTTGGCCGTCGCCCAGGGGCTCAGCAAGACCAACCTGACCGCGCTGCGGACGGCCACCCGCTCGCTGACCATCGCGGGATCGCTGCTGCTCACGTTCCTGGGCGGCGAGGTCATCCTGGCCGGTCTCAGCGGGACCACCACCCTTAGTGCCATCGTCCGCCAGACACTCCCGGTCGATCCTCTGATGGCCCTGGCGTCCATCCTGCTGGTGGTCGGTGCGGTCGGCCAGCTGGGCGTGTTCCCATTCAGCGCCTGGCGGGCGGCGGAGCTCCGGTTGGCGCCGCTGGGGGCGGCCAGCGCCCGCACCGCTCTGCTGGCCCTGGCGGCTTTGGCGGCCCTGCTGCGGCTGCTGCCCGGAGCGCTCGGCGCGGTTCCCCAGGATTGGACGGTGTCGGTGGCGGTGGTGGCGGCCATCACCCTGGTGGTGGCACCCTTGCTGGCCCTGCGTCAGCGCCGCCTGCTGGCCGCGGTCCAGCACCTGCTGGTGGCGCAGCTGGCGTTCTGCCTGCTCGATCTGCTCGACCTGTCCCGCTCCGGTACTGCCTCACTGCTCTTCCTGCTGCTCACCCTGGTGCCCCTCGCCGCCGCCACCCTGGGCCTGTTCGGGGCGCTGCGAGGCGCCGGCGAGGAGGACACCAGGGCATCTTTGCGCGGACTCTGGGCCAGAACCCCGGGTCTGGCCGGCATGCTGGCCTTACTGCTGGTCGCCACCGCCGGCCTGCCACCCCTGGCCGGGTTCTTCGCGCGGATCTTCAGCGTCGAGGCGGCGCTCCGGACCGGCTTCGGCTGGCTGGCGCTGCTGGCGCTGGTTTCGGCGGTGCTCGGCGCCCTGGTCGCGTACCGGTGGGTGATGGTCATCTTCGACCCCCGCGCCGACGGGCCAGAGCTGGTCCTCCCGGGCCGGGCCGCGCTGGTCGGAGTTGTCCTGTGCGGCCTGAGCTTCCTGGGATTCGTGGTCTTCCTCGGCCCGCTGGTGGGGATCGCGACCCGCGCCGCGGTGCCTCCCCTCTTCGGTCCCTGAGCGGCTCAGCCGTCCCCGTATCGGCTCAGCACCTGGTGCACTCTGGTGGTCATCGCCAGCGCCTGATCCATCGGGCGCTGCCACATGTTGCGGCCGAAGATGAAGCCGCTGCCACCGGCCGCCATGCAGTCCTCGATCCGCCCCAGCAGCTCGTCGTCCTGCAGCTTGCTGCCGCCGGCGAAGATGACCAGGGAGCGGCCCGCGGACCGTATCACCCTGGCCAGCATCTCGCGCCGGTCCTCGACCAGGGAGTCATAGGGGGCGGGGGAGGCGGCGTCGGCCTCCGAATGGTCCCGGGGGATGTTGATCTTGATCACGTCGGCGCCCATCTCCGATGCCACCCTGGCCGCGTAGTCGATGGCGTAGAGGCTGTCCTGCCCGCCCCGCCTGGCGATGGCCGACCCACGGGGATAGGACCAGCAGATCAGGGGCATCCCGAATCGCTCACACTCGGCCCTGACCTCGTTCATCTGCCGCAGGTCCCGGTCCTGCGCGGGGGAGCCCACGTAGCAGGTGTACCCGACCGCCACCGCCCCCAGCCTCACCGCGTCCTCCACCGAGGCCGTCAGCGGCGAGAAGGCCTCGTCCGAACTCGGCACCGAGGTCTTGCCGTTGACCTTCAGCACCAGCGGCAGCCTCCCCGCGTAGTGGGGTAGGTAGCGGGCGGCCAGCCCGATCTGGAGGGCGATCCCAGAGTAGTTGCCCTCGAGGGCCAACCGGATCTGGAAGTCGGGATCCTTGGCGGCAGGATTGACGAAGAAGTCCACCGGCCCGTGCTCCAGGCCCTGGTCCAGGGGCAGCAGCAGCAGGGTGCCGTTGCCCGGACCGTGGTCGTACAGAAGGGTGTGGAGACGGGCCCGCTTGCCCTGGGAGAGGTTCAGGTCGTCGAGATGGAACCTGGTCTGAGTGGCGCTCCGGGTGCTGGTGATTGTGGTCATCCTCTGAGGTTACAACGTCGCATCGAGGAGTGGGGGGCCGGCGGCGACGGTGATAATCGCGGATGTGACAGCTGGCAGCTCCACCGCCGCGATCGCCTTCGAGGGCGTCGAGAAGGACTTCGACGGGCGGCCCGCGGTGGAGGATCTCGACCTCCTGGTCGGTCCCGGCGAGCTCTTCGGCCTGATCGGCCCCAATGGCGCGGGCAAGACCACCACCATCAAGATGGCGGTGGGGCTGCTGCGGCCCTCGCGCGGCCACGTCCTGGTCGGCGGCTACGACATCCAACGCCAGGGCACCCAAGCGCGCCGCCGGCTCGGCTACGTGCCCGACCAGGCCCCCCTCTACGACAAGCTCACCGGCCTCGAGATGCTGGAGCTGGCCAGCGACCTCCATCAGATCAGCCGGGAGCGGCGGGAGCGGCGGATCCCAGCCCTGCTGGCGGCGCTGGACCTGGAGGAGGCGGCCGGCCAGCTGGTGCAGTCCTACTCGCGGGGGATGCGCCAGAAGCTGGCGCTCTGCGCCGCCCTGATGCACGACCCGCAGGTCCTCTTCCTGGACGAGCCCACGGTCGGTCTGGACCCGCAAGCCGCCCGCCAGCTCAA
Source organism: bacterium (assembly GCA_021817185.1). Next base: position 1,795 of record JAKAVU010000101.1, on the reverse strand, counting down.
GGTGTTGCTGCAGACCCTCTGCGTCACCGGCCACACCGTGTTCCTCAGCACCCACGCCCTCGAGATCGCCGCCACGCTGTGCGACCGGGTGGGCATCTTCAATCGCGGCAGGCTGGTGGCGGTGGGCACGGTGGCGGAGCTGGAGCGGGCGGCCGGCGCCCCGTCAGGGCGTCCCGGGGCGCTGGAGCAGGCCTTCATGAGCGTCACCGGCGCCCCCGACCAGGAGACCTCGGCCCTGATCTCCGCCCTGGGCGCCTGAGCGGTGCTGGCCGGCCTGGACCAAGCGCCGCCGATGGCGGAGCTGCGCCGCTGGCCGCAGCTCCGGGGGCTCATCCGGGCCGGCCGGGCCGGCTTCTGGAACGGCTGCTGGCACAGTGGTCCCGGGCGCCGGCTGGCGACCATCCTCGGGCCGGTCGTCGGCGCCCTGGTCTGGGCGGGGACGATCCCGCTGGTGGTGACGCTGCTGCGGTCGCGGCAGCTCAGCTCCGCATCCGCCCTGGAGGGCGGGCTCACCACCCTGATGGTGGTGCTGTTCGCCTTCACCCTGGCGACCTCCGTCAGCTTTGCGCTGGCCTCGATCTACTTCGCCCGGGATGTGGAGTGGCTGCTGCTGTCCCCCTTGAGCCCCAGGCTCTTCCTCGGCTACCGCCTGCTCTCCCAGCTCACCCTGGGGGCGGCCATCGGTGGCGCCGTGGCCGGACCCGCGGTCGTGGCCGCCGCGATCGTCTACCGCAGCCCGGGGCTGGTGCCGCTGGTCGCCCTGGTGGTCGGCAGCCTGCTGCTGGTCCCCATGTCCCTGGGAATGCTGGCGGTGGTGGCCCTGGTCCGGGTGGTGCCCGCCAGCCGGGTCAAGGAGGCTGCCGGAGTCCTGGTGGGGGTGGTCGGGTTCGGGGTGGCCGCGCTCGACGTCGCCGCCTCGGTGGGGGGCGGAGCGACCCCGGCCATAGGGGTCAGCGACTTCTCCCACGGTCTGCACATCTGGGGTTGGCTCTCGCCGGAGTGGGCGGTCCAGAGCATCCTGGCGGCCGCTCACGGGCGGTGGGGGACCTCTCTGCTGTCGGCCCTGGAGCTGGTCGCCCTGGCCGCCGCGGTCACCGTCGCCGCGATCTGGATCGCCGGACCCCTGGTGCGCGAGGGGTGGTTCCGCGCTCAGACCACCAACCGCCGGGGCATGCGGGTCCGGACCCGGCGGCGACGCCTTCCGGTGGCGCTGGCGGTCGTGCGCAAGGACTGGCGCACCCTGCGGCGTGACCCGGCCCAGCTCATCCAGCTGCTGCTGCCCATCGGCCTCTTCGCCGTCTACCTGCTGTCGCCCCGGGCCGGCGGGCTCGGACTGGGCCTCTTCCGGGACTTCCCGAGCTGGTATGGGCCCCTGACCACGGCGGCCTTTGCGGCCCTGTTCGCCGCCAGCGGCCTCGGCCTCAGGGCGATCGGCTCGGAGGGGCGGCAGTTCTGGTGCCTCCGTACCGCTCCCGTCTCGACCAGGACGCTGCTGCTGAGCAAGCTGGTGCTGCCGGGGGCGATCGCCTGCACCGCGAGCCTGGTCCTGATGGTCACCACCGAGCTGCGGACCGGCACACCCCCCGGACAGATCGCCTTCTCGGCGGCCCTGCTGGTCATCTGCGTGGTGGGACTGAGCGCCCTGGCGACCGGGATGGGGGCGATCTGGCCGAGGCTGGACTGGTCCGATCCCAGGCGGGCGGTGGGGGTGTGGCTGGCGGTCGTGTTCATGATGGTGGGCGCCGCCTACATCGCGGTTTGCGTGGTCGGGCTGACCCTCGCCCTGCTGATCACC
>JAKAVU010000100.1 GCA_021817185.1 bacterium | reverse complement strand
GATGGCCGGCCTGTGGTGGTCGAACTCAAGAGGGACCGTGCCCCCGACACGGTGGAGATGCAGTCGATCAAGTACGCGGCGATGGTCAGTCGGTTCACGCCAGAATCGCTGGCCGAACAGTATGCCCGCTTTCTCAGCAGCGTGGGTTCACCCACCTCCGACGAGGAAGCTCTCGAGGCACTGGAGTCACACGCCGGCGGCGCTCTCGACGTTGAAACGTTGCGGCGACCCAGAATCGTCGTGGCTGCCGGTGACTACCCTCCAGTAGTCACGGCCACGGCGGTATGGCTCAACGAGATGGGGATCGACTTCACTCTCGTGCAAGTGAGTGCCTATCGGACGGCTCACGACGTCCTCATATTGACGTCCCAGCTCTATCCAGTCAGGGATGTGGAGGAGTTCACGGTCACCCCGAGGCAGGCCGAGGTCAAGGCCGTCGACGAGAAGCGCCAAAGGCAGCGCGATGTGACCACAATTAGCCGACTAGTGGAAGCTGCCCTCCTGGAGGAGGGCACGGAGCTACACCTCAGGCCAGCTGGAATCAACGACGACCTCAAGACGCGAGTTGCCATCTGGCTGGAGTCGAATCCAGGGGCAGACACAGCGGAATGGACCAACGACCCGGCCGGCCCCATTCGATGGGGGCTGAACGGGAAGTCGTACGCGCCATCTAGTCTCGCCGGGCACATTCTGGAGCAGGCGACCGGAATCAGCCGAGCCATTCGAGGGGGTCAGTGGTGGGTGACCGATGACGGTCGCGACTTGGTAGAAGTGGCCCGCGAACTTGGATCCGAGCGCCAGAAGCTGTACCTGGACTTCTGGACCCGGTTCGCCGAACGCCTTAAGTCGCTCCATCCAGATTGGATCGAGACCCGAGGCACACCCGCTTCTCAGAACTGGTTCGACATGAATGCGGACGTTGCGTCCGGACACTACAGTGCAGCCTTCATGCGAGAGCCCCGAATCAAGTACGAACTATACATTGACTCCGCTTCTACCGAACGGAACCGGCAGCTCTTCGACCGGCTACTTGGGCGCCGCCCGCAGATTGAGGCAAGGTGCGGCCGGGAGCTGGAGTGGCGGCCGCCGGACGCGAAGCATCGGCATGCCGCGGTGGTCTTGGCGGGCACTGGAAGAATCACCGATTTGGAGCACCACGAGGAGATCATGTCCTGGTTCATCGAGGCGGGTGAGCGCCTCCGCTCTGCAATCTCGGAGGAAGGACCGGGTTAGAATCGGCTACTGGTGACCTGGAGGTGTCGCCTATGGCCGTGCGCTAGACTCCGCCCGCCCCCCTTCGGGCAGCTCCCGGGGCCTGGGGAATTTCAGTGATCCAAAGTGGGGAATTTCGGTGATCCGCAGCAATTGCCCCGACTTCCTCTCCCGGCCGCCTCACGCTCACCGTCGAGGAGGCGGCCGCGCCGCTCGGCATGAGCCGTCCTTTCGCCTACGAGGCCGTCCGCCGAGGGAAGATCCCGTCGATCCGTATCGGCCGCCGGGTCCTCGTCCCCGAGTCCCGCTCGATCGTCTTGTGAGTGGCGCTGGCGAAGCGCCTCGTACCCCCACTGAGTGGGACTGAGCCTGCGTCTGGCATCGAAGCACACCAAGCTCGATGATCAGAATTCCACCTGGAACTTCGGGGTGAACGAGACGGCGGTCGGCCGAATCGCGGCGATCCTGTCGACGCGGTAGCTGCGAAGGTTGCCCTCGTCGTTCACGACGAAGAGGACGAGGTTGCCGTCCTGGGTGTGTCGCAGCGAGTACGGCTCGACGCGGCGGGCTCCCTGCCGTCCTTGCTCGGCTCTGTAGTCGATATCGACCTTGAGGCGATTCGCGCCGGCGTACCGCAAGAGTTCGAGCGGCACCTTCCGCCGCCATGACGTGATCGCCTTCGGTGCCTCCCACTCCGTGACCTTGCCGACCTCGGCCCTGGGGAGCGCCCGAATCTGGAGGGTTCCGGCGAGCCACGAGAAGACGTCCTCGAGTGCACCCCAGAAACCCTCAAAGGGTGCGAGCGGCCGGGGTAACTGGTGGCCGAGCATGTTCTCCCACTCGCTCTCGATCTCGGCTCGGAACGGCGAGGTCTCGATCGATGCCACGGTGGGCACCTCGATTCCCGCATGAGCGCACTTGCGTTCCAGCACCCTGCGGACCGCTGGCGCGAGGCCGATGAGGTCAGGGTGTCGGTGCATATGGACGACGTCGTAGAGGTCGCGTGGCCGACAACGCTCGGCGAGTGCCCGCAGCTTCTCCCCGAACAGTTCGGTGATGGAGTAGCAGAGCACCCCGGTCGCCGGCAGGTGATCGCTATACGGGTGTCCCACCGGACGTACGAACGGCCGGTCGACCAGAACCTCGTCCGCGGTGAGGTCGAGCTTCACCTTCGGCATGTTGGGATTGCCATTGGGGCCGCGGTAGGCGATCCGCCCCTGAGTCGTCGGACGGCCGCGCCGGTTCTGCCGCCTCTGGAACGACCGCTCGTCGAGCACCAGCTCGATGCCGGACTCCTCTAGGAGCCACTCAGAAATCTCACCGAAGACTCGGGTCAGATCATCCGGCTCCTCCGGCCCGCCGTCGACGATGGTGAAGTCGAGATCCTCGGAGAAGCGGAAGGTCTCGTAGTAGCACTTGCGCAGACAGGTACCGCCCTTGAAGACCCAGGTGCGGTTGAGCGCCTCGTGGTGGGCGATGCCGGCGAGCAGCCAGCCGAGGATGTAGTCCCGCTCGATGACGCCTTGATCGAGGGTCCACTCGGCGCGCAGCGCCGCAAGCTCCCGCTGCGGGATCACGACGCCCCCTCCTGTATGACGGTGGCGTTGACCCGCAGGCCCCAGCGCATGTTGCGCCGGCCACCCGACGGTCCGCTCGGATCGAGGGGCGAGATGCCTGACGAGAGGCGCTCCTGACATGCCGACACCAGGTCAGGGTGAGCATCGCCCAACGCCTCGACGAGGTAGCCGAGTCGCTTGAACACCGCGCGGTTTCCGAGCCGGTCCCCATACTCGACCAAAGCGCGCCAGTCGTGTTCGGCGAGATAGCTCGCCACCACATCGGCCCCGTGCCGTATGCCCCCGCCAACCGCCGGGGTGTCGAGGATGTCGATCACCGTCCGAGCGGGGTCCGCGAACTGGACCCGGGTGTCGGCGAGCCAGACCGACTTCAATCCCCATGCCAGAGCATCGGCGGGAACATGGCTTAGGAGGTACTCGTGGTCGAGCAGATGGACGGGTGAGGATCTGACCCGTCGCGTCGTCTTGAGCACCGTCGCCCGGAACACTTGCTCGGTCAGCGACCAGTGGTGGGCGGCGGTCCACCCGGTGAAGTAGCATGGCGACCAGATCTCAGCCGCCACCAGCAGGGGGTCCTCCGACCACCCCGCGGGATTGGCGGCGTCGACCGGGACTGGGATGTAGAGACCGCGACGGACCCGTCGCACCCATCCGTCCTCGGCCCAGCGGGACAGCTTCTTGGCTGCCGCATCCGCGTCAATGCCGAGCGTGTCGACCAAGTCTTGCGGCGCGATGAAACGACCGCCGCCGCCCATGACCTGCGTCAGTTCGGCCCGACCCCGGGCGCTGATTCCGGCTGGATCTAACATAGAGACTCCAGTACTTCATACCAGAGGGGAATTACAGGCTTCAGGCTATCACAGTCATCCGAAAGCCGGTAACTCCTAGCTGGGGTGAGTTTTGGGCATCTGCGTGCTACCACGGGTAGGTGATTCGGTCACCCAGAGGCGCTGCCGCCCGCTATCGGTCTCGCGAGGTCCGAAGCATCACCATCATCGCGTCGTAGGCATCGTCCTTGGTGAGGTGGCTGTAGACCCGCTCGATCATCCGCAGCGACCTGACGTCGGCGATCTTGGCCACGAGTATCGGGCTCATGCTGCTGCGCAGAGCGTTGGTGATTCCCCTGCATTCGCTTTGGGCGGCATATGGTCGTGCCACGAGCCGCGATCGACCGTCTGCTGGACCACGAACACCAGGCGCCTGGCAAGCGCTGAGCGATGACGCTACCCAGCCCGCACTGGAGCGGGGGCCGAAGCAGGTATGTCGGCGGGTGAGCTGGCGGCGCCCACTGGCCCAACGTCAAGCACCCGTCCCCCCCACCCGCCGCAACTTACCCTATCCCGCGGCCCGACAGAGTCGAGTCGCCGGGATGGGGCTTCCACCCCAGCCTGCGGGGACCCGCGGCTGGGGAGGGGGCTACCCCGAGGTGGGGGCTTCGACAGCCTGAGCTGTCGAGCGACCTTCCCCGCCCCGGATGGGGACAGCTACCGAGGGACTGTGTCCGCCAGGGCGGGGTCGGCTCTGGCCCACAGCCCCTCACAAGGGCCCCTCGACCCCGATCCTCCGGACCATGAATGAACAACCTTTGTCGGCGCCGCAACGAGGAACTGGCCTGGCGTTCGTCCAGCACTGGGATGGGGTGGCCGAGAAGGGCCTTCTGCCACCGGCCACGGCTCGCGCCTACCGAGCTGCCGTGTCCCAGATCCTCAAGATTGATGATGGTTGGGAGGACCGGGAGGTGCAAGGGCTCGATGTCGACGCCCTGATCGCGCGCTTCCGGGACCTGTCGTCTCTCTCCCCCACCAGCCTCAGCACCTATGAGTCCCGATTCCGGTCGGCCCTGGCCTCGTACCTCAGCTACCTTGAGAACCCCGCATCCTACCAACCTCGGGGACGCAGGAGCACCTCCCGCGGGGATGGGAAGAGGCCAAAGGCCAAGGGGAGGGGAGAGCCCGAAGCGGGTCCTGGGGAGGCCGCTGGGCCGACCTCTGAAGCGCCCACCCCTGCCGCCAGATTGGTCGTCAACCCGTTCCCGGTCCGACAGGATCTGTTCGCCGAGCTCAAGCTCCCCGCCGATCTCTCCTTGGACGAGGCCCGCCGGCTGGGCAGGTTCCTGGAGGCCGTCGCCCTGAGCGACCCCGGTAGCAGTGGCGCGTAGCTCCGCCATGGAGGGGTCCAGGCGGACTAGAAGGCAATGGCGGTTCTACCGCACGGCCAGCGGACAGGAGCCGGTCCGGGAGTTCCTCTGGGACCGACACCTACCCGATGAGGACGCCGCCGCCATCGCCGCGGTCATGACTGAGGTGCGCAACGCCGGCCGGGCGCATCCCGATGTCAACCATCTCCGGGGTGACATCTGGCAGTTGGAGGTCCGAGGCCGGTCCGCCATCTACCGATTGCTCTTCGCCGAGGAGGGGCGGTACCAGCAGGTTCTCCTGGCGCTGGAGGTGGTCAACAAGAAGTGGCAGAAGGCGAAGGGCCGACACATCGAGCTGGCGGAGAAGCGGCTCGCAGATTGGCGCGAGCGAGGGACGCGGCGGACGCCGTCCAGGTCGACCACGGCACCGCCGCCAAAATGATGCGGGAGCCCGAGCCATCATATCGCGGGGGATATGGTAACATTGTCGCTCGATGGCCAAGCGAGACGACCTGGACGCCTTCATCGCTGCCCGCACGGCGATGAACCCCGAGTTCCCGGAGCTGCTGCAAGCGGAGTTGGAGACCCGCCGACTGGTTCTTGAACTGGCTGCGGAGCGGGACCGGCAGGGCCTCAGCCAAGAGCGGGTCGCCGCTGCTCTGGGCACCAAGCAGCCAAACGTGGCTCGTCTCGAGCGTGGGGGCGTCGATCCCAAGCACAGCAGCTTGGTCCGGTACGCCGGCCTCCTCGGATGGCGCATCACTCTGGAGCCGCTCAAACCAGCACCGACCCGGCCGGCTCGTGGCGAGCGGCGCAAACGGGGCGCTCCAGTCGGCTGATCGGCCGGCTTGTGAGCCAGCCCGGCCAGATCGGCCGTCCGGGCCCCATTTCCGTCGACCGCCGCGCCCCAGGGGATCTTGTAGGTCCGGTCGCGGTGGAAGCAACCCGCCACCTACTTGGTACCTCGGGGGCAGCATAGGACGGCCCGACCCCCATCCGACACCCGCCGCCACGCACCCGGCCCCGCGGGCAGGGGAGGGGGGCTACCCCGAGGTCGGGGCGGTAAGGGCCGCTGTGACCTGGGCCAGCTGAGAGTCGGTGAGCTGGCCGTGGAAGGACTTCACCCCGCCCCGGCTGTTGGGGTGCCGGAGGGAGACCAGGAGGCGGTCCCTACCTCCCACCTCGACGGGACCCAGGAGGTGGTCTGAGACATCCAGGTGCAGGTGCTCTGAGAAGGCGAAGCGGGCCACGGATCCAACCAGGACCACGACTCGAGCCGGTGAGGCCGCCAGCACCCTCTCCAGGTACAGGGTGGCGCAGGTGCGCAGGGCGGACCAAACCTGCTGCTCCCCGGTGCTCTCGCAGTGGACCACCTCGGTGAGGGCGTATCCGACGCCCGGGGTAACCGGCGGGGGCAGGACCTCTTCCGCGCGGGCCCGGGCCCACTCCCAGTACCGGACCGGCCTGCCCTGTTGGCCTTGGCTGTTCACCGGGTACACACCGTGGACGATGCCGGGCAGCTGCCCCACATCGAAGCCGCCGTCCTCCCAGTCCAGGAGGTCCTGGTCCGGGGATGCGACGTTGGGCCCAGAGGGGTCGGACAGTGCGTCCCATCCCCCAGCCGTGCAGGAGCTCACAAAGAGCAGTGGCGCTTCGGTGAGGTGGCCGACCCACGGGTCGGGCACCCAGTGCCCCTGATGGGGTCCCCCTGGCCCCACGGCGACGTCATAGCAGGCGAGTTGGTACCCGTCCTCCTTGAGGCACGCGGAGAGGATCGGGCACCGCATGATCTCCACGGCCAACTCCCGTGAGGCGCCGCTCAGGTGACTGGGCATCCTGGTTCCTCCTCCTGCGATCACACCCTGGCGCCGCTCTGCAGGCACCGAGCGGCGGGTGACCACGAACGCTCCCCGCAGGAAGCCGCGCCCTGGACTACGGGATCACGGCTCGCAGACCTTGCAATCCTGGGCCTCACCACCGCACTCGACCCGGGCGAAGCCTCGCAGCTCGGCCCGGTGCTCAGCACAGTGCTTGATGAAGTCCCTGGTCCAGAACTGGCCCTTGGCCGGCGTGCCGGAGATGGTGGAGCAGGTCGCCCGGTGGAGGATCAAGTAGTCCGGTGTGGGCTTGCGAGCTGTGTTGAGGACGAAGCCTCCCGGGTGCTGGGCCACCCACGTGAGGTACCCGCGGTCATCGTCTACGAAGGTGGTCATGGTCCGGCCCTCCGGAGGCTGCCCGGCCGGGCCCCAATTGGGATGCCGGAACCGGTCCCGTCGCGGGGCTGCGGTGCCGGAAGGCGCGCCCCGCGCTCGCGAACCCCTAACTCCACGGCCGCCTACCCCGCCCCACCGTCTGCCGAAGTGGTACCGCCGGTGACCAGTCCGCGCTGGGCAGCCTCGTCGTATGCCCGCCCCACGAGGTGCAGGACATCGTCTCTCGCGTCGACGCTCGTGCCCTGCCCCACGCGGCCAGGTTCCAGGAGCGCGTCGAGCTCCCTCAGCGTCCGGGGAGCGCGTCTGGCGAAAACTGACCGATACACCGCCAGGTGGGGTCCGCTGCCGTCCAGGAACAGGCAGGCGAGACTCATGTCGCCGGGAATATAGATGCGCAGCGTCTGCATCGCTCTGCCCTGGACGGACACCAGCCGGGCCATCTTCCGGTCCTCCAGGGCCCGTGCCCAGCTGATCAGGCGGGCGCCGGCCTCCCGGTTGGCGGGGGTGCCGGCCGCCTCCACTGCGCGCTGGAACGCGTCCGCCCCGTCCTCGTCGATGGTGGCGCTCCCGGCAGCGCTGGTGGCGGCGATCTCCGCCGGCCGCCGCTCCGGCTCGACGCGATGCGGCACTACCACCAGTTCCCCGGCGACGCTGTAGCCCCCGACCGCCACCAGGTCGATCAGCAGGTTGGGGGCGATCCCCTCGAGGTAGCTCACCAGTCGAGGCAGCTCGGGAGGGACTGCGTCCAGCACCAGCACCAGGCGGAAGCGGCCCTCAGCCAGGTTGTTGCTGACCGCCCCTCGGAACTGGGACTCGTCGAACTGGCCCTGGGCGGCGGTGCGGCCCGCGGCCGCCAAGGAGGTGAAGTCCCGGCGCCGAAGGTGGTTGCCGAGAATGCGCTCCTCCAGATCGTCGTACGACATGTGGTCCAGGAAGGCGGCGTAGGAGAGGATCTGGGCCACCACGGCGCGGCGAGCCTCCGCGTTGGAGGCGAGCTTGAGCTCGATGATGGCGAGGTCGCCGGTGGGGTCGATGGCCAGCAGGTCGGCGTATCCCGAACCCAGATGCACCTCCCGGCCGACAATCACCAGGGGCGGGGAGCCGGCCAGGGGCAGGAGTTGCGGAGCGTTCTCGACCAAGTCGTGGAGAACAGCCTCCGCGGCGAAGCCCGTGGGCTCCAGCACGGCCCACCCGCCTGAGGATTTATGCCAGATGGAGGTCACACTTCACGCCTAACCACCAAGCCATGGTGGCGCCCACGGAATCGCGGTCGTCACCCCCTAGCGGCCGCTGCCCGGCAGGAGTCAGGCTCCAGTCTCCTCGGCTGGTGTTGTCGAGCAGCCCGACCCGCTTGAGTGAGATTCGGGCCCAGGCGAGGCGGTACTCGATGTGCGTCCTCGGACCGTGCTTGTGAAGGACCGAGCGCTGGGCATCGTCGAACCCGACCAAAGCGAGGACTGCCGCTGGGGTCTCGTCGTTCGCGGCTGAACCCCACATTTGGCGGACGACCTGCAGGGTGGGCCGGAGAAGCTCCCGAGCGGTGGGCAGCCTGCGGGTGACCATGGTCGGATCATTTTGCGGGGTGCAGGCTGGTCTCGTCCATGCCCTGGCCCAGCGGACCTCGGAGGGTGACCGAGGTCTTGACCCCAGCCTTCACGGCATCGGAACCCGGCCCTCCCCGGCTACCGGCCCCGGGCGGTTGGGTACCGCCTTATCCGGCGTAGGTGCCTGCGTTGGCGAGCTCCACGTACCTGCAGAGTCCGTTGACCAGGCGCAGCTGGTCCACGGTGTGGCAGCGCGTCCTGAGCAGCGACGGTGACCCGACGATGACCGTGAGCGCCTGGGCCCGCGAGACCGCGACGTTGAGCCGCTCCCGGCTGAAGAGGAAGTCCAGACCGTGAGGGGTGTCCTCGGCGCTCGAGGTGGTGAGCGACACGATCACCACCGCCGCCTCCTGTCCCTGGAAGCGGTCGACGGTCCCCACCCGGGCGCCGCTGGGAAGCCTCGTAGCCAGCCGCGCGACCTGGGCGTTGAATGGAGCCACCACCAGGATGTCGGGGAGCCCGAGGGGGCGCTCGGCACCGTGCCGGTCGACCCAGGTCCGGCCCAGCAGATCGCTCACGACGTCCGCTACGGCGGTCACCTCCTCCGACGACCACGATCGGTTACCCCGATGATCGGTCGGGACCCAGCGCAGGCCGGACCCGGACAGCCATCCTGTCCCCGAGATCGTCTGGAGCTCGCATCCCGGGAGGGCGTGAAGGCGGCCCTGGTAATAGATCTCCGAGATGTACTCGCAGATGGCGGGGTGCAAACGATGGGTGTGGTCCAGAAAGATGCCCAGGGTGGGCGGCATGGTGTCGGCATCTCCGAGGACATGCTCCA
>JAKAVU010000099.1 GCA_021817185.1 bacterium | reverse complement strand
CTCAGGCGGCCTGGGGGTGCTCGCCGGCGACTACCTGCGGGTCTGTGCCGATGAGGGCCGCCCGCTGCTCGGGGTCGGTCTCTTCTATCACTACGGGTACTTCCGCCAGCATCTGGATGGGGAGGGGTGGCAGCAGGAGAGCTACCGCGAGCTCAACCCCGAGCAGATGGGCCTCGCCGCGGTCTCGGACAGTGCCATCGAGCTTCCGCTGGGGGACCGGACGCTGCGGGCGATGGTCTGGCGCCAGCAGGTGGGGTCAGTGCCGCTCTACCTCATGGACACCAGTTCGGCGCCCAACGACCCCGACCTGGTCTCGGTCACAGACCGCCTTTACGGAGGAGAACTTGAGCATCGCCTCCAGCAGGAGATCCTGCTCGGGATGGGGGGCATCCGGGCGCTCGCGCTGGCCGGCGAGAGCCCGACTTTGTTCCACAGCAATGAGGGACACGCGGGCTTTCTGGCCCTGGAGCGGATCCGGCACCTGGTGGTCCGGCACGGGCTGACCTTCGCGGAGGCGATCGAGGCGGCTCGCGCCGCCACCGTCTTCACCACCCACACCCCGGTCCCGGCCGGCATCGATCGCTTCCCGATCGAGCTGATGGGTCGGTACTTTCACCGTTATTGCGACGAGATGGGGATCGGCCTGGCGACCCTGATGGAGCTCGGACACTTCCCCGGCGAGCCGACCGACGCCCCCTTCAACATGGCGGTGTTGGGACTGCGCATGTCGGGCCACGCCAATGCGGTCTCCCACCTGCACCGCCGGGTCAGCCAGACCATGTTCCACGGGCTGTGGCCGGATCTGTTCGAGAGCGAGGTCCCCATCCAGGCGGTGACCAACGGGGTTCATGCGCGCCAGTGGGTCGCTCCCGAGATGGGCGATCTCCTCGACCGCCATCTGGGACCACGTTGGGATGTCCACAATGCGGTGCGCTGGGATCGACTGCAGGCTGTTTCCTCTGAGGAGATCTGGGAGGCTAGAGCAGCCGGTCGAAGGCGCCTGCTCGCCGGGGTCCGCAGCCGGCTCAGGGCGGCGGAGGTCGCCCGCGGCGTTCCCCCGGAGGAGCTGGGTTGGACCGACGATGTGCTCCGCGAGGATGCGCTGACCATCGGCTTTGCCCGGCGGGTCGCTGAGTACAAACGGGGGGCGCTGCTCTTTCATCAGCCGGAGCGGCTGAAGGCGCTCCTCTTGGATCCGCGCAGGCCGGTGCAACTGGTCATCGCCGGCAAGGCTCATCCCCGGGACGAGCAGGGCAAGCACATCATCCAGGCGCTCTCCCGAGCGGCCCGAGATCCCGAGTTGAGGGGGCATCTGGTCTTCATCGAGGACTACGACATCGATGTGGGGCGGATGCTCTACCAGGGCTCGGACGTGTGGCTGAACACCCCGCGCAGGCCGATGGAAGCGTGCGGAACCTCGGGCCAGAAGGCCGCCCTGAGCGGGGCCTTGAACTGCTCGATCCTGGATGGCTGGTGGGACGAGTGTTTCCGGAGCGACAACGGCTTTGCCATCCCGTCTTTCGAAGAGGTCGGCGACCTGGGCGAGCGCGACCGCCTGGAGGCCGAGGCCCTCTTCGAGATCCTGGAGCAGAAGGTGGTTCCGACCTTCTTTGAGCGCGGCGCATCGGGCGTCCCCGAGCGCTGGCTGGAGATGGTGAAGCGCTCGCTGCAGACGGTCATCCCCCGGGTTCTCGGTTCGCGCATGGTCGCCGACTACGTCCGGCTCATGTACCAGCCGGCCGCGGCCGCCGCGGCCCTGGCGGGCGTCGACGATCACCAGGGTGCCCGCCAGGCGGTGGCCTTCTCCGGCCAGGTCAGGGAATGCTGGCCGCGCGTCCGGGCGACCGCCCGGGGCATCCCTCCGCAGGGGCTGGCCCGGGGCCTGAACTACGGTGACGAGCGCGTGGTGGAGGCCCTGGTCGAACTCGATGGGTTGCTGCCTCACCAGGTGGAGGTGCAGCTCCTGCACGGGCCGGTCACCGCCGACGGTCAGCTGGTGGCGCCCCTCACCGAGGTCATGGAGGTGGACGAGCTGACCTCCAACGGACATCACCGGTATGTTGGGCGAATGGCTCTCGCCACCCGCGGTCCCTACGGCTTCACGGTGCGCGTGATGCCCCGGCGGCTGAATCGCGACGCCCCCCCTCCGGAGATCCCGGTGACCTTCGCTGAGCCTCAGCGCTTCCTGCGGTGAGCCCGGGGGGGGAAGGGTTGCCGGCCTGGGGAGGATCTGCGCCCGTCGCTGTTCCCCCGAGCCGCGACGAGGTCGAGCTCTACACTCGGACCTTCCAGACGTTGCTGCGGTCCTCTGGCGAGGTGCCGCTGCGGGCTCTGGAACGCGTTCATCTGGGGATGCGCTCCTCGCTCCATCCGCTGGGCGAGGCCAAGGTCGTGGATGGGGGCGCTTTGCTGTATTCCCTGCACCGGCTGCCGCCGGTCACCCCCTGGTTGCGCCGGGTGCTGCTGGGCCAGTCACCGGATCAGCTGCTTCGAGCCGGCAGTGGCTGGGAGCCGGTGACCGCTCCGGGTCGGCGGCGGCGCTGGTGGTGGGACCAGGGATCGGGCACACTGGCGGTCGCCCTGGCCAGCAGCTCCGACCTCGACGACCTGGTGCCGACGCTGGTGGCTCTCCAGATCGAGTGGAACAAGGCTCATCGTCTGCTCTCCGGGTCTGAGCCTGCGGGAGCCGACGCCCGCGGCCGCCTGGGCATTGGGCCCGACGACTGGGCCCGGCTCGAGGCGCTGTTCGGAGGTGGGCTGGGCGGATTCCTGGAGACCGTCTCCACCCGGGCGATGGACCTGCGGGTCCGGCTGCTCGGGGGTTCCCAGGTGGGCTTTGCGCGGGCGACGAGGGAGTGGTGGGGGCCGATCGGGGAGGTGCTGACCCGGGAGGGGCTGCGCGACCGACCGGTCCACTTCGTCAGCAGCAACGCGCACTGTCTGGTCAACCTGCTCTCGGGGGTCGCGCGCCGACGCCAGTCGGAGGTGATGCGCTGGGCCGAGGAGTCGCAGCAGCCCGAGCTCCAAGCGCTGCTGCGCCGGCGCCAGCGGAGCGAGCAGATCTCCGAGGAGAACTTCCTCTACTACGCGGCCCGACTGTGGTTCGACGCCCATCCCAGGGCCCGGGCCGCCCGCACCAAGGAGGAGAGTCAGGAGGGAATCCACCACATCGAGGCGCGATCCGGGACCGACGTCGCCGCCCAGGTCATGGTGCTGGATCAACTCCGCCCTGACCAGCTGGATCCGAGGCTCGGCGAGGTGGACCACCAGGCGCTGGCCGCAGCTCCCGAGGTGATCATCAACATCCAGTACCCGCTGGGGCTGGGTGCATACCACATCCTGCGCCAGGTGATGGAGGCGACCGACCGGGTGGCCGGGGTCTACATCCTGGGCAAGGCCGCCACCTTGAACGCCGATGTCGGGGACGTCATGATCTCGGATGTGATCCACGACGAGCACAGCGGGAACACCTACTGGCTGGACAACTGCTTCAGCTTCGCCGAGGTCGCGCCGTTTGTGACCTCGCGGTCGGTGCTGGACCGCCAGCGCGCGGTCTCGGTGCGCAGCACCTTCCTGCAGAACCGCGCGTATCTGGACTTCTACTATCGCGACGCCTACACGGTGGTGGAGATGGAGGCAGGGCCGTACCTCGGAGCCGTCTACGAGGCCGGCGACTCCTCCCGCTACCCCACCGGCAGCCAGGTGGATCTGACCCGCCCCGCGATGGAGGTGGGTCTGATCCACTACGCGTCCGACACCCCCTACACCCAGGCCCGCACCCTCGGTGCCCGGGGGCTGCAGTTCGAGGGGATGGAGGGAACCTACGCCGGGGCGCTGGCGATCGCGGCCCGGATCCTGCAGCGGGCGGGGGCCGTGCGGGCTCCCCGGAACGATCAGTGAGCGGACTGGTCAGGGAGCGTTGCCAGGCCTGCGCGCCCGGCACGCCCCCCCTGCCCGAGGCCGATATCGCCCAGCTGATGGATCAGGTGGCGCCCGCCTGGATCAGGTCGGGACCTGGCCTGCGGCGCCACCAGCGCACCAGTGACTTCGCCGAGGCATTCGGCCTGGCGACCAGGATCGCGCTCCTGGCGGAGCGGGAGGGCCACCACCCGGAGCTGCGGTTGGGCTGGGGGTACCTGGAGGTGGAGTTGACCACTCACGCCGCGGGCGGAGTGACCCGCAACGACTTCATCATGGCCGCCAAGATTGATCGACTGCTGGAGCCCTCCTCGGGTGGCCGGGCCTAGGCGGCGGCAGGCGGCGCGCGCTCCGGGGCTCCGCCACCGGGAGTGAGCGCCAGTGCGGTTCTGATCAACCCGGCGCGGGTCCCTCAGCACCTCGGACTGCGCTCGCGCCTCCAGGAGTTGCTGTGGGACGCGGGCTGGGCGGCTCCCGTCTTCGTCGAGACCGATCCCGCCGGGGGCGAGCGGGAGGGACTCCAACGGGTGCTCCGGGAGGGCGTCGAGGTCCTCTTCGCGTGCGGCGGCGATGGGACGGTCGCCAGCGCCGTGCGCGCCCTGGCGATGCACCCCGATGTCGCCCTGGCGGTGGTGCCCCTGGGCAGCGGCAACCTGCTGGCGCGCAACCTGGGCCTGCCGCTGGACCCGATCGCGGCGATTCGGACGGCGATCACGGGGTCCCGTCGCCCCATCGACCTCGGCGAGGTCGATGGGGTCCGCTTCTGCGTCGCGGCGGGGATGGGCCTGGACGCTCAGATGCTGGCCGACGCCCCCCGGCTGGCCAAGCGCGCACTGGGCTGGTTGGCCTACGTCCCGTCGGTCTTGCGCCACCTGCCCGAAGCGGGCTTCACGGTCGAGCTCAGCGTGGACGGCGGGGCTCCGCTGCTGCGCCGCGCCCGGTCTGTCCTGGTTGCCAACGTGGGCACCCTGCCCGGGGGGCTGACGCTACTGCCGGCCGCCGCCGCCGACGATGGCCAGCTAGACGTGATCCTGATTGCCTCCCGGCGTCCCCTGGACCTGGCCAGGATCGGGTGGAGGGTGGGTGTGCGACATCCCGGCGGCATGGGGCTGGAGTCGCTGGTGGGCCGAGAGATCCAGATAGTCACCGACCTACCCCGCCCGCGCGAGGCCGACGGCGAGCCCCTGGCGCCCGCCTCGGTGATGGAGGCGAGGGTGCTGCCGAAGGCGCTCCTGGTGTGCGTGGCTGCGGCCTGATCTAGACCGTCTCATCGCCTCCGCGTGACCCGCGGGCGGTCGCTGCCTCAGGTCAGGGCCGGCCCCGCCGACCTGCCGGAGCCCGGTCCCGCTCCAGAACCGGCCGCGCTTGCCGGTCAGTCGGGAGCCCGGGCCACCACCGCCAGCGTCGCTGGGTCAACCGCCGCCGGTCACGGCCGCGCCGCGGCCCCGAAGAGAGGCGGAAACCAGCTCGACGGGATGCAGCGCGGGTACCGCGCTGCCCTGCTCCGCCAGCGCGGCCCGAATCTGCAGCAGGCACCCCGGGTTGCCCGCCACCACGCAATCGGGAGCAACGGCGGTGACGTTGGCTGCCTTGCGCAGCCCCAGATCATGGGCCGCCGCGGGCTGGGTCAGGTTGTACACCCCGGCGCTGCCGCAGCAGAGGTCACCCTCCGGTATCTCCAGCAGCCGCAGCTCAGGGATCGCCTGCAGCACCCGGCGGGGCGCGGCCCTGATGCCCTGGGCGTGAGCGAGATGGCAGGCATCGTGGTAGGCGACCCGCAGCGGCAGTGGGTGCAGGTCGTCGGGGGGGCCGAGCTCGTCGAGGATTTCGGTCACATCCCTGACCTTGGCGGCAACCGCCCGGGCGCGCGCCGCCCACTCGTGGTCATCCTCCAGCAGCCGCCCCAGCTCGCGGAGCATGGCGCCGCAGCCCGCGGCATTGACGGCGATCCGGTCCACGGCGGGGTCCTCGAAGGTGGCGACGAACGCCCGCGCGCGGCGCAGGGCCGACTCCTGGCGCCCGGCGTGGAGCTCGAGCGCGCCGCAGCAGCCCTGCTGGGGTGGGATCCTGACCTCGGCCCCGTAGGCGGCCAACACCTCGGCGGTGGCCACGTTGGTCTGCGCCTCTACAACCCTCTGGACGCACCCGGCCAGGACCGCCACCCGAAGCCGGGCAGGACGTCCGTGGGTGGGCCGCTGGGGCCGGGGCAGCCTGGCCCAGGAGCTTCTGAGGCTCCCCCGGGGCGCCAGCCGGGCCGCGGCCGCGAGCTCACGGGTGGGCGCCAGTGCTCGTGGGTCGAGATTGGGACCGCTGAGGCGATCCGCCGCCCACAGCAGGGAGTTGAGCAGGCGCAGGCGGGTGGGATGGGGGAGGACTGCGAACAGCGCCCAGCGCCAGAGCCGCTCCCGCCGGCGACGGGGGTAGCGCCGCTCCACCTGCTGGCGGGTCTGCTCCAGGAGTCGATCGTAGGCGACCCCCGATGGGCAGGCGGGCACACAGGCGAGACATCCCAGGCAGGAATCCCAGTGCGCAACCATCTCCGGTCCCATCGGGCGTTCTCCGCCGCGCGCCAGGTCCATCAAGAGGATCCGGCCCCGGGGCGAATCCATCTCCTCCCCCCACAGCGCATACGTGGGACAGGCGGGCAGGCAGAATCCGCAATGCACGCAGTCGGAGAGCAGCGCGGGATCGGGAGGGTCGTGGTCGTCGAAGGCCGGGACCACGACCGGACCCGTCTCGGGGGCCGGGGGGAGGGACTCAGCCACGGGTGCCGACCACCGCGACCGAGGTTGGCTCGGTGCGTGAGATCCGACCGGGTTCGAGGATGTCATCGGGATCCAGCGCCCGCTTCACCCGGCGGATGAGGTCCTGGGCGACCGGGTCGCGAGGCGACGATCCCAGCCCGCGCAGTTCATCCGGGGCCCGATGGATCTCCGTGTGCC
Source organism: bacterium (assembly GCA_021817185.1). The sequence continues at coordinate 2,700 of JAKAVU010000099.1, read as the reverse complement.
CTCCCCAGCCCTCGAGCGTCTCCCGGACCAGCTCCAGCGTGGCGACCTGGGAGGAGATCCTCAACTCGCCGGCGCCGATCGTGCCGCGCAGGGAGAGAGCGACCGCCTCCCCCAGCGCCCCCTGGTCCTCCACGAACTCCAGCAGCGCCCGGGTCGCGGTGAGCGGCACCGAGACCCCGAGCACCGCTCCGGGGCGTTCCCACGGTCGGCTGCGCAGCAGCTCCTCCCAGTAGCTCGCCTCGGCCAGGTCGAGGATCCGTGCCCGGGGGTTGAGGCCCGCCGCCACCTCCGCCTGGCGGGCCGCCCCCTCGGCGGTGCTGTCGATCTGGACCAGCACCACTCCGTCGGGCCAGATCACCTCGACGATGCTGGGGACGACCGGGGCCGTCCGGAGGGACACCAGGAACTGAGCCGCCGTCCCGGCGTCAACGTCCTCCAGCAGTACCGACGCTCGCGCCTCCGCCTGGGGGTGGAGCCGCAGCGCCACCTGCACCACCACCGCCAGGGTGCCCAGGGACCCCACCAGGAGTTTGTCGAGATCGTATCCCGCCACGTTCTTCACCACCTTGCCGCCGGTCTTGGCGATGGTCCCGTCGGCGAGCACGAAGCGGGCTCCCAGCAGGAGATCGCGCATATGGCCGTAGCGGGTGCGCAAGGGGCCAGAGGCGCGGGTGGCGACCAGTCCCCCCAGGGTCGCGCCATCGCCGCCGGGAGGGTCGAGCATCAGCCGCTGCCGGTAGCCGGGGGTCCTGGAGATCCGCTCCTGAAGGTCGCTGAGACGCATTCCCGCCTGGGCGACGCAGATGAGGTCCCCCGGCTCGTGCTCCACGAGCTGGTTCAGTGCCGTGGTGGCCAGGACCAGATCGCCAGGCTCGCCCAGCGGCCCCCACTGCGGCTGCGTTCCCCCACCGCGGAGGTCAACCCGCCAGCGCCGCTGGGAAGCCAACCGCAGCAGCTCTGACACCTGCTCCTCACTTTGGGGTTGCGCGATCGGCAGCCCAGGTGGCAGGCCGGACCCCGGCGCCGCCTCGACGACCTCAAGGCCTCCTCCCACCAGCTGGGCCAGCTCGCTCGCCCGCGGTCCTCTCACACCCGCTCCGCCAGACCGGCGAGCTCGGCCGGGTGCGGCCGGTAGATGCCCGGGTGCTCACCGCAGAGGCGCGGGGTGGGCAGCACCTTGTCAGGGTTGGACAGATGGTCAGGGTCGAAGGCCGACCTGACTCGCACCATGACCTCCTGATCGGCGACCGAGAACAGCCGGGGCATCTGGCACATCTTGTCGCGTCCCACCCCGTGTTCACCGGTCAGCGAGCCGCCGGCGTCAAGGCAGAGGCCGAGGATGTCCTCGGCGAGCTCTCGAGCCCGCTCCGGTCCCCCGGGTGCACGGCGGTCATAGAGGATGAGGGGATGGAGGTTGCCGTCCCCGGCGTGGAAGACATTGGCGACGCGCAGTCCATGGCGCTGCTCCAGATCCCGGATCCCGGCCAGCACCTCGGCCAGGTGCGAGCGGGGCACCACGCCGTCCTGGACGTAGTAGTCGGGGCTCACCCGTCCCATGGCGGAGAAGGCGCCTCTACGTCCCTTCCAGAGCAGCGCCCGCTCCGCCTCGTCCCGGGCCACCCGCACCTCGGTGGCCCCCGCCGCGCGGCAGAGATCCGCCACCGCCTGAAAGAGCGACCGGCAGTCCGCCGCAGGGCCGTCGAGCTCCACCAATAGCGCGGCGCCGCAATCGGGGTAGCCGGCGTGCATGGTGCTCTCCACGGCCGCGATGGTGGCCCGGTCCATCATCTCCATGGCGGCGGGGACCACCCCGTGGGCGATGATGGCGGCCACCGCCTGGCCGGCCGCATCTGTGGAGGGGAACGCCGCCAGCAGCGTCTCCACCCATTCCGGCTTGGGCAGCAGTCTGAGGGTGACCTCGGTCACGATCCCGAGGGTGCCCTCGCTGCCGATCACCACCCCCAGAAGATCCAGCCCGGGCGCGTCCACACAGGGCGAGCCCAGATGCGCGATGCGCCCGTCGGAGAGGACCAGGGTCGCCGCCAGGACGTGGTTGGTGGTGAACCCGTACTTCAGGCAGTGGGCGCCTCCGGAGTTCTCGGCGACATTGCCGCCGATGGAGCAGACCCGCTGGCTGGAGGGGTCGGGTGCGTAGAAATAGCCCTTGTCCTCCACCGCCCGGGTGACGTCGAGATTGAGGACGCCGGGCTGGACCACCACCCGCTCGTTGTCCACGTCCACCTCAAGAATGGAGCGCATCCGGCTCAAGCCGATCACGATCCCTTCGGGATGGGGGAGCGCTCCGCCGGAGAGGCCGGTGCCGCTGCCCCTGGGGACAAAGGGGATCGCGAGCTCGTGGCAGAGGCGGACGATCCGGGCTACCTCCTGAGTCGTGGCCGGCAGCGCCACCGCCAGGGGCGGCTGGCGCCAGCCGGTCAGGCCGTCGCACTCGTAGGTGCGCAGGTCATCGGCCCGGGTCAGCACCCAGGCTGAACCCACGATCGCGCCGAGCGCTGTGACCAGCTGGTCCAGCGCCCCAACGTTGGGCGGCGCATAGGATGCCACCCCTGCATCCTATGCCACCGATTGCGGCGAGGCCACTCCCAGGAGTCCGGGGTCGGCCGAGGCGGGTGGTCGTGAGGGTGAACCGTTTGGCCACCCGGTGCGAATGTAGCTAAGACCATGCAGCAGCGCCCCGTG
>JAKAVU010000098.1 GCA_021817185.1 bacterium | reverse complement strand
GGCCGCGGCGATCAAAGCCGGGTGCGCGGTGACGCTGGTGGAGAAGGGTCCCTCGCTCCTTCCTGGCCTCGACGGCTGGGCGGGCGAGGTGGCCCATCGGCTCCACGAGAGCCACGGGTGCAAGGTCGTGTTGGGGGTCTCGGTGATCGCGTTCGGCGGCACCGCCAAAGTGGAAGTTGCCATGCTCGACGACGGTGCCCGCCACCCCTGTGATCTGGTCCTGCTGTGCGTGGGCTCCCGGCCCCGGACCGAGCTGGCCGCTCGCGCCGGATTGAAGCTTGGATCCGGGGTGCTCGTGGATGGTCGCTGCCGCACGTCGGATCCTCTCGTGTTCGCGGCCGGGGACGTCGCCTGCTTCTGGGACCCGAGCCTGCGCCGCCGAGTCCGCCTCGAGCACTGGGACAACGCTCACCGGCAGGGGACCCACCTGGCCGAGGCGATTCTCGGCGGCCGGCGGGGGTACCATCCCGTACCCTACTTCTGGTCGGAGCAGTACGACGCGATGATCCAGCAGGTGGGCTGGACCAGACCCTCTGACGAACGGGTGGTGGTGGGCAGACCGGAGAGTGGCCACTTCACCGTCCTGCACCTGTCCGGAGCCCGGGTCAGGGCGTGTCTCGCCGTCAACCGGTACCCGGATCTGGCCGCCGCGCGACGCCTCATCGAGGCCGGGGCGCCCGTGGACCGTAGCGCCCTGCTGGCGCCGGAGGCGGACCTCAGGACCGTGGCGCGCGACGCCATCGCGGCGGTCAGCCGACCGTGACCCTGGACATCATGTCCAACCAATGGCAAACAATCTCATCCTGACAGGCCGATGCAATAGGAACACTTTGTCCGTAAGCTTGTCCGTAGAGTGAGCGACAGGGTGGGTGTGCGGGTGGCCGTCACCGGAATCGGGATGGTCACCCCCCTCGGCACCGGCGTCGAGGAGGTGTGGGAGGCGCTGGTCCGCGGCCAGTCGGGGGTGCGCGCCATCACCAGCTTCGACGCGTCCTCCTACCCCACGCGGATCGCCGGCGAGATCCGGGACTTCGATCCGGAGGCCTACATGGACCGCAAGACCGCGCGGCACGCGGCCCGGTACTGCCAGCTGGGCCTGGCCGCGGCCCGCCTGGCGGTCGAGGACTCCGGGCTCGACCCGGAGTCGATGGACCCAGACACGGTCGGGGTGGTGGTCAGCTCCGCCGCGGGGGGGATGGAGGAGATCGAGCGCAGCCACACCGTGCTCATGCAGCGGGGGGTGAGCCGGATCAGCCCCTTCATGGCACCGATGATGATCACCGACATGGCGGCCGGCCTCATCGCCATCGAGATGCACGCCGGCGGACCCAACTACGCGGTGGTGTCCGCCTGCGCCAGCGGGGCCCACGCCCTGGCGGACGCGGCCGAGGTCATCCGCAGGGGTGACGCGGTGGCGATGATCGCGGGCGGCGCCGAGGCGGGCATAACCCCGCTCCTCATGGGGGCCTTCTGTCAGATGAGCGCGCTCAGCCGTCGCAACGACGACCCGGAGCGCGCCTCCCGGCCGTTCGACACGGGCCGGGATGGGTTCGTGATGTCAGAGGGGGCGGTGGTGATGGTGCTGGAGGAGATGGATCATGCCCGCGCGCGCGGCGCCGTGATCTGGGGGGAGTTGCTGGGAGCCGGATCGAGCGCGGACATGTACCACTTCACCGCCCCGGATCCCGCCGGCCGCGGAGCGGCCCGGGCCATGGCGGCCGCCCTGAGGCACGCCGACGTCAGTCCCGCAGCGGTCGGCTACATCAACGCCCACGGCACCTCCACCGCACTCGGGGACATCGCGGAGAGCCTGGCCATCCATCAGGTCATGGGCGAACACGCCAACCGGGTCGCGGTCAGCTCCACCAAATCCATGACCGGCCACCTGCTGGGGGCGGCGGGGGCGCTGGAGGCCGCTGTCTGTCTGCTGGCCATGCGCAGAGGGGTCATTCCTCCGACGATCAACCTGGAGGAACAGGACCCGCGCTGCGACCTTGACTACGTGCCCAACGTCGCCCGCCAGTCTTACGCGAGAGTGTCCCTGTCGAACTCATTCGGGTTCGGCGGCCACAACGCGTGCCTGGTCCTCGGTCGCGGCCAGGCCTAGAGCCCACACAAGGAGACCCTCGCTTGTCCGATCCCACGTCCGACCAATCCCTTGATTTCGCGGACCTCCAACAGCTGGCGGGCGAGATCCTGGGCGTCGACCCGGAGCGGGTCCAGATGGATGTCAGCTTCGCCAGGGATCTGGCGGCCGACTCCCTGGACCTGGTTGAGCTGATCATGGCGATTGAGGACCGTTATCAGGTGTCCCTGCCCCCGGAAGAGCTCGAGCAGATGAAGCGGGTGGGCCAGCTCTGGGACTACCTGCTGGAGCATCACGCCAACCCATGAGCGCGAACCCGATCGCGCCGACACCGCCGATCGCCCTGCTCTTTCCCGGCCAGGGCGTCCAGCGTCCCGGCATGGGCCTGGAGCTGACGCGGCGCTTCCCCGCAGCCGCCCGGGCCCTGGACCGCGCCGAGGAGGTGCTGGAGATGCCCGTGAAGCGGCTCTGCTTCGAGGGACCCGGGGAGGAGCTGCTGCGCACCGAGAACATCCAACCCTGCCTGGTGGCGGTGTCGTACGCCGCCTTCGAAGCCTACCGGGAGACGTTTGGCGTGGAGCGGATCGCGGTGGTCGCAGGGCACAGCCTCGGTGAGCTCAGCGCTTTGGCGGCGTCCGGAGCCGTCACCTGGGAGGAGGCGCTGCTGCTGGCGCGTGAGCGCGGCCGCCTGATGGCGGACGCCGCCTCCACCAGCCCGGGGCGGATGCTGGCGATAGTCGGCCTTTTGGAGCCGCAGGTGGAGGAGATCCGCCGCGAGGCGGGACGGGCGGGGGGCATCTGGCTGGCCAACCTGAACTCGCCGAATCAGTTCATTCTGAGCGGGGAGGCCGCGGCCATCGAGATCGCGGAGTCCCTGGCCAACCGAGCAAGGGCGCGCCGGGTGGTGGTGCTGGACATCCCCCTGGGAGCCCACTCTCCGCTGATGACGCGGGCGGCCTCCAAGCTCGCCGACCGGGTACGCTCGCTGCCCCTGAAGGCCCCCCAGATCCCGCTGATCGCCAACGGCAGCGGGTTCGTCCTCCGCTCCACCTCGTCGATCCGCTCCGAACTGGTCGGACACCTGCTGCGGCCGGTGCTCTGGGCCCGCACCATGGCGGCGATGCAGCGCCTGCGGATCGCCACCGTGGTCGAGCTGGGCCCAGGCCGGGTCCTGGCCAGCCTGGCCGCCAAGCACATGGCGGGCGTTTCGACCTGGAATGTGGATGAGCTCCTGCTCGATGGCCTGGACGGCTGAATGGAGCTGGACCTTTCGGGCCGGAGCGCGCTGGTTACCGGCGGCGGCAAGGGCATCGGCAGTGCCATCGCCACCGAACTGTCCGGAATGGGAGCGAGGGTCGTGATCAACTATCGCGCCGACGCGACCTCCGCCGCGCAGGTGGCGGCCAACCTCAAGGACGCCACCATCCACCAGGCGGATGTCGGCGACCCGAGCCAGGTCGCCGAGCTGTTCCGCAGCCAGGGCCCGTTCGACATCGTGGTGAACAACGCCGGCATGCTGCGCGACCGGCTGCTGCTGCGCATGACCACCGAAGACTGGGATCAGGTCCTGCGCACCGACCTCAGCGCTGGTTTCCACGTCACCAAGGCGGCGGTGCCGCACATGATGAAGCAGCGCTGGGGTCGAATCGTCAATGTGAGCTCGATCGTGGGCCTGGGGGGCAACCCCGGCCAGGCGAACTACGCCGCGGCCAAGGCGGGACTGATTGGGCTGACCAAGTCCGTCGCCAAGGAGCTCGGGTCGAGGGGGATCACCTGCAACGCGGTGGCCCCCGGTTACGTGCTCACCGAGCTCACCTCCAGCTCGATCTCCGAGGAGGTCCTGCAGGAGCTGATCCGGCTTACGCCGCTGCGCCGCGCCGGGACGACCGCCGAGATCGCCGGGGCGGTGGCCTTTTTGTGCAGCCCGGCCGCCTCGTTCATCACCGGGGAGGTGCTGGTGGTGGACGGCGGCCTGTCAGCCTGAGCTCAGCCGCGTAGCTCACGGATCGCATCGGCCACCGCGCCGGGGGCGTCCGCGGCATCGGCGGCCCGCTCCACGAGCCAAGTGCCCACCGCCACGGCGTCCGCCAGCCCCGCGACGGCGCGGATCTGCGCCGCCCGCCTGACCCCGAAGCCCAAGGTGAGGGGTAGATCGGTCTGGGCCCGGGCGCGGCGCAGGAGGGAGGATCCCTCGTCGGCCTCCGATGGGCTGGACCCGGTCACCCCGGTGCGGGAGACGCAGTACAGGAAACCCGTGGAGAGCTCAGCGGCCCGGCGGATGCGCGCGTCGGGGGTGGTCGGGGCGACCAGGGTCGTCACCGCCAACCCGGCGTGGGCGGCCGCCGCAGCCAGCTCCCCCATCTCCTCCAAGGGCAGGTCGGTGACCAAGAGCCCGTCCACCCCGCACTCGGCGGCCCGCATGGTGAACGCGGAAAGGCCCATCCGCAACAGCGGGTTGAGGTAGGTCATCAGCACCAGGGGGATCGCCAGCCCGGCGGCGCGGGCGGCGCGGATCTGCTCCAGCGCCAGCGGCACCGTCATCCCGTTGGCGAGCGCGCGCTGTCCTGCGGCCTGGATGACCGGTCCGTCCGCGAGTGGGTCGGAGTAGGGCAACCCCAGTTCGACCAGGGCCGCACCGGCACCCTCGGCCGCCAGCAGGATCGGTACCGTGGCGTCGAGGTCGGGGAACCCCGCCATGAGATAGGGGACGATGTGCGGCCCTCCGCCGGCTGGTGCCAGCGCCCGCCGGATTCGCGTGCGGGCGCTGAGGCCGCCGTCAGCCACCGGCAGCCTCGGCGAGGACGGTGTCGAGATCCTTGTCGCCACGCCCGCTGAGGCAGACCAGCACCGGGCCGCCCCCGGGCGGCGCCACGCTGACCGCCTGATGGATTGCGTGCGACGACTCCAGCGCAGGGATGATGCCCTCCAGCCGGGCCAGCAGGTGGAAGGCGGAGAGCGCCGCCCGATCGTCGACCACCGTGTAGGTGGCTCTTCCGGAGTGGCGCAACCAGGCGTGCTCGGGACCGACCCCGGGATAGTCCAGCCCAGCCGACACGCTGTGAGTGGCCAAAACCTGGCCGTCCTGGTCCTGGAGCAGATAGGAGTTCGCCCCGTGGAGAACCCCGGGGCTGCCCAGATTCAAACTGGCCCCGTGGTCACCGGGATGGGGCCCCCGCCCTCCCGCCTCGACCCCGAGCAGCCGGACCTCGGGGTCGTTGAGGAACCCCGCGAAGATCCCGATTGCGTTGCTGCCGCCCCCGACGCAGGCGATCACCTGGGTGGGCAGCCGCCCCGCCTGATCCAGCATCTGCTGCCGAGCCTCCACCCCAATCACGGATTGCAGCGTCCGAACCAGCCAGGGATACGGGTGCGGCCCCACCACCGAACCGATCACGTAGTGGGTGTCGCGAACGTTGGTCACCCAGTCGCGAATCGCCTCCGAGGTGGCATCCTTCAACGTCCGGGAGCCGCTGTCCACGGCCTTCACGGTGGCGCCCAAAAGGCGCATCTTGGCCACATTGATCGCTTGGCGGCGGATGTCCTCGGAGCCCATGTAGACCACGCACGGCAACCCCATGAGGGCGCAGGCCGTGGCGGTCGCCAGGCCATGCTGGCCGGCCCCGGTCTCGGCGACGATGCGACGCTTGCCCATGCGCCGGGCCAGGAGCAGCTGGCCCAGCGCGTTGTTGAGCTTGTGGGCTCCGGTGTGCAGGAGGTCCTCGCGCTTCAACCAGATCGGAAATCCCGCATGATCTGAGAGGCGGACCGCCAGGTAGCAGGGAGTCGGGCGGCCGGCATAGTCGCGCAGGAGGCCACGGAGCTGGTCCAGGAAGGTCGGATCGGCGAACGCCGACCGGGCGGCCTCCACCAGCTCTTGCAGCGCCGGCACGACGGTCTCAGGCACGTAGCTGCCACCGAAGTCCCCATATCTCCCCGCCCGGGGGGGATCGGTCACGAGCAGTCGGCCGGGATCGTTCATGGTTGTCCCCCAGTTTGCGCAACCAGCGCCCCGGCCGCCCGCGCCCTCTGGACGTACGCTGCCACCAGGCCCGCGTCCTTTATCCCCGGGCTCGCCTCGAGCCGAGAGCTGGCGTCCACCCCGTATGGCCTGACGGCCTCCACCGCCTCCGCCACATTGGCTGGCCCGATGCCGCCGGCCAGCCAGACCGGCCGATGGGCCGCCAGCGCTCGGGCGACCGGCAGGTCGAGGCGCTGACCAGTGCCCCCGGAGCCGTCCGCCGCCAGATGGTCGAGGAAGACGGGCAGTCCGGCCCACCAATCGACCGCCAGCTCCGGGCCGAGATCGGACAAGCTGAGGAATGGCCAAACCGCGGCAGGCAGTTCGAGCGCCAGCCGGCGGGGGCAGCTGCGAAGATGCAGTTGGACCGCGGTCAATTCGAACTCCTCCACCAGCCTTAGGAGCTCCTCCGGTGAGGCGTCCACAAGGACCCCCACGCAGTCGGCCCGGCCGCTCACCAGCCGGGAGATGCGAAGCGCCACCTTCCGGTCCACCCTTCGGGGACTCCCATCGTGGAAGACCATGCCGACGGCATCGGCCCCGGCCTCCAGCGCCACCAGAGCGTCCTCCTCCCTGGTGATCCCGCAGACCTTCACCCGCATTCGCGGGCTCCGATCCCAACGAGCTGGCGGATGGCCATGGCCGGGTCGGGTCCCCGCATCAGCGCCTCTCCGACCAGGATGGCGTTCGCGCCGGCGGCCCGCACCCGCGATGCGTCGGCCGGGGTGGAGATCCCCGATTCGGAGATCACCAACCGATCCTCGGGGACCAGGGGCGCCAGCTGCTCCGTCACCGCCAGGTCGGTGGTCAGGCGGTCGAGGTCGCGGTTGTTGATGCCGATCAGCCGGGCTCCAGCCGCCACCGCCAGTTGCAGGTCGGAGCGATCATGGACCTCCACCAGAGCCTCCATCCCCAGCTCATCCGCCGTCGCCAGGCACTCAGCCAGAGTCGCCGCGGGCAGGGCCCGAACGATCAGCAGCACCAGGTCCGCGCCGGCGGCGCGGGCCTCCACCACCTGCAGTGGATGGATCACGAAGTCCTTCCGCAGGATGGGCAACCGGGACCTCTGCCTGGCCAGCCGCAGATCCTCAATGCTGCCGCCGAAGGAATCCGGCTCGGTGAGGACCGAGATGGCGACGGCTCCCGCCGCCTCGAACATCTCCGCGGTCGCGGCCACATCCAGATCCGGCCGCAGGGACCCGGCGGAGGGTGATCTTCGCTTCATCTCGGCGATCACCCCGAAACCCAGATCAGCCAGCTCCGCCATGAGACTCCGCGGCACGGGGGCGCGGGCGGCGGCCCGCTCCAGCTCCAGTTCCGATGGGAGCTCGAGCAGGCGTTCTCTGGAGCGCCTCAGGATCGGGTCGAGAGCCCCTGCCTTCAACCGCGCTCCACTGATCCAAGCCTCCCCAACGGGGCGAGCTGCCCCAGAGCCGGCTCAAGCACTTCGTTCATCCGACAATTCTGAAGCCGACCAGGTGCGAGTTAATGCCCACCGGGGTCTCCTCACACGTCTCTACCCGCGCGGCCGCGGGACCGCGGCGCAGTCTCTGCACCAACTCTTGCACCGACTGGGGAGCACCCTGGGCCAACACCTCAACCGCACCGTCAGGCCGGTTGCGCACCCAACCGCTCACGCCCAGCTGGTCGGCCGCCGCAGCTGCGAACGCGCGAAAGCCCACCATCTGCACCCGGCCCCGGACGATGCAGCTCACCGCGATGCGAGGAGTGGGCTGGCGATTAGCTGCGGCGGGCATGGAGGGAGGGAGAAGCTGACACGCGCTATGCCTCACTTGAGGGTGGTGGCACCCGCCTCCTCCTGGCGCGCGAGCATGAACAGGAGGTCGGAGAGCCGGTTCAGGTAGCGCAGGATCTCCGGATTCACCAGGGGGTCTGAACGTGCCAGGGCGACGGCGCGACGCTCCGCACGGCGGACCAGGGTCCGCGCGAGATCGATCGCGGACGCCGCCGGACTACCACCGGGAAGTACAAAGCCGGCGGGCAAACCCACCTCCGCCTCCAGCCGGTGCACCTCCGCTTCCAGGCGGTCAACCGCATCGGGCTCCAGGGTTTGAAAATGGCGCCGGAGCTTGTCCCGATCACCAGATGCCGTGGCCAGCTCGGCTCCGACGGTGAAGCATTCGCGCTCCAACTCGAGCAGCATGGAGGCGACGGCAGGGGTCGTGCAGAGGGAACGACCGAGGCCCAGCGCCGAGATCGCCTCATCAAGCGCCCCGTATGCCTCGGTGTGGAGGTCGTCCTTGGACACCCGCCCGCCGTAGAGCAGGCTGGTCTCTCCTTTGTCCCCACCCTTGGTGACGATGCTGCTCACGCCATTGCCGGGACGACCAGCGGCTCCTCCACCAGCTTGGTGGCGGCCATGGCAGCGGTGGTGGCGTCACCGACGGCGGTGGTGACCTGACGGGTGAGCTGGGCCCGCACATCACCAGCGGCAAACACGCCGCGAATCGAGGTCTGCATGTTCTCGTCGGTCAGGTAATAGCCCTGGGGGTCGTGCTCGGCGTGAGCCTGGAGCAGGCCGCTGTTGGGCAGGAACCCGATGAAGACGAATATGCCGCCCACCTTCAGCTCAGAGGAGCTGCCGTCTTGCGTATTGCGCAGACGCAAGGACTCGACCTGCTGGCCGTCCCCGCGGATCTCCTCCACCACGGTGTCCAGCAGGAACTCCATGTCGGGGTGGTTGCGAGCGCGTTCAACCAGCACGGGTTGAGCGCGGAACTCGGAGCGGCGATGGATCAGGGTCACCTTGGAGGCGTAGCGGGTGAGAAACACCGCCTCCTCCAGCGCCGCGTCACCACCGCCCACGACCGCCAGATGCTCCCCCTTGAAGAAGGCGCCGTCACACACGGCACAGTACGAGACCCCTCGCCCCGCATACTCCTGCTCCCCGGCGATGCCCAGCTTCCGGGGCTGCCCGCCGGCGGTGAGGATCACCGCCCGGGCGAAGTACGGTTCGTCCTCCTCGACCTCGATGCGCTTGCGCCCATCAGCCTCCAGGGCGACGCCGGTGACCCGAGCCGGCACCATCTCCGCCCCGAAGGAAAGCGCGTGCTCGGTCATCTTGCTCGCCAGCTCAGGCCCGGTGATGGAGGCGAACCCGGGGTAGTCCTCGATGGACTCGGTATTTAGGAGCTCACCACCGGGGATGCCGGCCTCGAAGAGCACTGTCCGCTTGAGGGCCCGGCCGGCGTAGAGAGCCGCCGTGAGCCCGGCCGGCCCAGCTCCGACGATCGCGATCTCGTAATCCCTGGAACTCAACTCAAACTCCCGCTGCAAGGTGTGTTTCAGGAGAAGTCTACCCAGGCAGCTTCGAGATCAGACGGCCGGGGCCGGCGCGTCAGGCCAGCGCCACCCTCGGTGAGTTGCCCGTCCCCGGCTTGGCGGAACCGCCCGGATCACCATGGGCGTAGCGCTGCCACACCTCGTTGCCACCGCTCTTCCAGCTCACGCTGGGCT
>JAKAVU010000097.1 GCA_021817185.1 bacterium | reverse complement strand
TGTTCCTGTCGGTGCCGGCCGGGATCTTCGCCGACCGCTACGACAAGAAGGTCCTCATGATGTGGACCAACCTCAGCCGGGGGATCCTGGTCCTGGGCGTGCCCCTGCTCGAATTGACGGGTGTGGCCCAGCACCAGGCGGCGCCGCTCTATGTCATCACCCTGGTGTTCGCCGGCGTCGGGCAGCTCTTCGCTCCCGCCGAGGCGGCCAGCATCCCCACCTTGGTGCGGCGCGAGGACGTGCCGGCCGCCACCTCGCTGTTCACCGTGACCATCGTCATGACCATCGTCATCTCCGTCCCGCTGGCATCCCTGGCCCAGCGGTTGCTGGGGCAGGAGGGCCCCTACTACTTCGGCGCCAGCCTCTTCGCCCTGGCGTCGGGTGCTGTCTGGCTGATCCGCGCCCGGCTGGCCGCCGCCCACTCGGAGTCCCGTTCGGTCTCCCGCGGGATCGGCCGAACCGTGGACGAGGTGCGTGAGGTGCTGGTGGTGATCCGGGAGAGCCCGATTCTGCCCTTCTCCTTCGGGATGCTGACCCTGGCCCTGGTGATCGTCTTCACCATCTTTGCCCTCTCCGCCGGCTACATGCAGCACGTGCTGCTCCGCCGACCCCAGGACAGCTACATCCTTCTGGTGCCCGCCACCGTGGGCATGGTGCTGGCCGGGACCATCATCAGCCGGCGGCCCGGGATCACCGGCGGGGCGAGGAGGGCTTCGCTCGGGCTCACACTGGCCGGGGCCGCCATGCTGGTCCTGGGCGTCCTCCCCCCCATCCTCCGCCAGCTCGGGGTGGATGGGGCCCTGGTCCCCCTGGCCATCGGTCTGGCGGTCATCTTCGGCGCGGGGCTCGGCGCGGTGCTCATCCCCTGCCTGGTGCTGATCCAGGAGGGCACTGAGGAGGCGACCCGGGGCCGGATCTTCGGGGGCGCCTTCCTGCTGATCAACCTCGCCATCGCCCTGCCGCTGCTGGTCGCGGGGGCCGTGGCGGACGTGGTGGGGGCCAGCGACGTCATCGCCTTCCTCGGGGTCTGCCTGGTGGCCGCTGGTGGGCTGGCACTCGGTCGTTCCTGGGGGCAGCGCCCGGTTACGGCGCGGTAGCGGCGTGTGGCAGTCCGTTGGCGGTGGCTCTCCCCACCGCTCCTAGGACTTCAATGGGCCCATGCGTGCGGTGGTCAGCTGCGAGGCCTGCGGCTTTCGCCAGGAGGTGGCGCGGGACATCCCCCAGCCCACCACCTTCCATCTGATCTGTCACCACTGCGAGCAGAGCCTGCGGGTCACCGTCACCGCCGCTGACATCCGCACCGCCGAGGCCATGGTCCGCCCCCGGACGCCGATCTCCTGAGTCTCAGACCGCCCAGCGCGAGAGCCCCTGGGGGACCTCCTCCCGGGCTCCGGCGAGGGCCGCAATCCTCTGCTCCTCGCCGTCGAAGTCCAAGGGAAGTTGCCGCGCCAGGGGGAGTATCCGACCGCAGCGAGCCCGCTCACGGAGCCGCGCCCGACGTTCCGGGTCCTGGGCTGAGCAGGCCACGCTGCAGTACCGGGCGGTCGGCTTCTTGACCGGGGTGCCGCAGCCGGCGCGGGCGCAGAGGCGGGGCGGGCGGGGGCTGCGGGGAGGAGTCACGGCCGCCCATGTTAAGCCCTGCTTAAGGTCCGCTGTCAATAGCGAAAAACCTCAGAAACTTAGGGATTTTGGTTGCGGAGTCGGCAATCCACTTATCCTCTTTTTCCCCACTTCGGGTGTGGACAAGCCGGTGTCGGAATGGACCGCCTGCAGGCACGACGGGCCGCCCCGCGCACCTCGACGAACACCTGTGCCGGACATAGTGCCAGGGTCGGGGAAAGCGCACGCCTCCGCGTCTCCGCCGGCGGCCCCAGTCGGCCACCCCCGGGGCGGCCGTCGGCGAAGACTGTGGGGCATGGCTCCGGCACTCAGGACCCTCGTCGTGGCCAGCCAATGGTCCTGGCTCGGGGACCTGGGCGTCCGGGCCCGGAACCTCGCGGAAGAGGTGGGGGATGAGCCATCGTCCCCCGCGGCATACTCCACGGCGCGGGCTCCGAGGAGTCGTTGCCGCTCCTTCTCCTAGCCCACGATCCGCAGGTCGTCGGCCGCCAGGAGCGGGATGGCGGCCAGTGAAGCGAATGGCGCAGCTGCCTGCCAGCGCCGTCATCCGCCGCTCGCGATACCCGCAACCTTTAGTCTCGAGCCGGTGGCGCCGCTCGTGACTCTCCGACCGATGGCACTCGCAGATCTTGCGAAGGTTGGGGCTTGGTTGCGCGCGCCGCACGTGGCGCGTTGGTGGACCCCTGAGTCGACGGCTGAGAGGGCGCTCGAGGAACTGCGGCTGCGCCTGGTCGAGGGGGCGGGGTCAGCGACCAAGTTGTGCATGGTCTTGATTGACGGGGAGCCCGCCGGCTGGTGCCAGTGGTATCGGTGGGGTGATTACCCGGATGAAGCAAAGGCGATGGACGTCCGGGACGACGAGGTGGGGGCCGACTACGCCATCGGCGTTACGGGCCTCCTGGGCCGTGGTTTCGGAACCGCGATGATCGCTGCCCTGGTCGCCGAGGTTCGACGCCACCATCCCGGTGCCGGGCTTGTGATCGCGCCCGAGGCGGCCAACATTCCGTCCCGGCGGATCCTGGAGAAGAACGGTTTTCGGCTGGAGTCCGTTCGGGCGCTCGCCACCGAGCCGCATGACCGTCCGATGGCCGTTTACCGGCTTGCGTCCTCGGGCGTCGACTGGCCGGTCCAGATGTAGGGGTGACTCGCCCCGGACGCGCGCCTGGGGGCTTCGGGGGCAACGGCCGCTTCGCCAGGGGGAGCGGAGGGCGTCGCCGAGCGCGGGGTCATCTCTCAGCGGGTGTCTGGCGCCCCCGGCTGCCGGACCCGTTTGGCCAACCGGAATCGCCGCCTAAGCGCGCTCGCTCCCTGGACCGGGCCCAGGGAGCCAAACCACCGCTTTGAAGGGCAGTGGTCATGAGCCGCTGTCTGGTGGGCGCACCAGGAGTCGAACCTGGGGCCTCTACCGTGTCAGGGTAGGCCTTTGCTGAGCCGTCGAACACTTGTCCGGTTTGAAGTCCACAGCAGAGCTACCCTGAGAAAGCGGCTTTAAGACAGCGCTACCCGTGCGAGTCCGGTAGCAAGCGTCAGAGCGTTACCCATTACGGGTCGTGGGCGCTCGGCGACTGCTTCGACGCCTCTGGCCGCCGAGGGCGGGAAGCCTGACTGGAAGTGGCCTGGTGGGCGCGTTCGGTGACCCAGGCCGGGGTGCGTTACGGACAGCCGAGACGTCGGTGGACGGGCCGAGCCTGCCCTCGGGACGCGCGGGAAGCCCCGCGCAGGGTGTCGGCACCCACCCTGACGTCTGCTTGCGCGGGGCGACCGTGCCGGACTGCCCCAGTTCCACTCGGTTTGACGGTCGTCCTCACTATGCGAGACTTCGAGCCGCATGTTCTTGACCGTGAGCACGAGCTACCGGCCGGCCACCGACCTGGGGTTCCTGCTCCACAAGAACCCAGCTCGGGTCCACACCTTCGAGGTGTTCGGCGGGGTGGCCCACGTCTTTTACCCCGCGGCCACCACCGAGCGTTGCACTGCCGCCCTCCTGCTCGAGGTAGACCCGATCGATCTGGTCCGCCGGCGCGGCCCTGGGTCGCGGGCCCCGGCAGCCGGCGGGGTCGACCAGTACGTCAACGACCGCCCGTACGCCGCGACGTTCCTCCTCTCCGTGGCACTGGGCAAGGCGTTCGCGTCGGCGCGGAGCGGCCGCTCGGCTGACCGGCCGGAGCTTGCGGCTCAGGCGATCCCCCTGGAGGCGACCATCGCGGCCATGCCGTCGGAGGGGGGCCCGGACCTGCCACGCGGGACCGGTCCCCACAGTTCAGCACCGGAGGCCGAAGCAGCGCTTCTGGCGACACGCGTTTGA
Source organism: bacterium (assembly GCA_021817185.1). Next base: position 5,668 of record JAKAVU010000097.1, on the reverse strand, counting down.
CGTAAAGATCGGGCAGGTGTGAATCGGGTAGCGTGATGGGATTCTCGTCAATTGAGACCGGTTACCGGTGTCCCTGTGGCTCCGGGCGGCCAAGAGCCGTCCCTGGAAGCGGCTAAGGCCTCCACCCAGCGGGAGGCTTGGAAGTGACTTGTGGAGGACTGTGGTGATCCGAGTTCGAGTCACGGGGCCGTTACTGGTAGTTGCGGTGGTGATGGCCGTGGCGCTGCTGACGGGTTGTGCGGTTGGCCCGACTCCAATCAAACCAACGTGCTGCGACCAGGCGGTCAGAGGTCCGAATACGGTAGAGGTGAGCGGCGTTCTTCTGGTGACCGGCGGCGTGACGAATGGTCCGACCCTGACGCCAGTGTCCGGCGGAATGGTCACTTTCCGGCTGGCAATTGGTCCGGGGTACTCGTCGGTGAGCGTCCGGACTGGCCACGATGGCGAGTTCCACGTTTACCTTGCGCCAGGCGCGTATCGGGTTGAAGCAGCGAACGCCACCTCACCCGGCGCTCTCAAGGGCACCTTCGGCCCGTTCCAGATTCACTCAAGGCACAACAGGCCTCTGAAGCTAACTCTTGTGGCCCTCTAGGCAGCAACGCCGGCTTTCCGTGATGGTAGGTAGAGTGTCAATGCCGCTCGTCTGGGAGCTACGCGTATCGCCTCCAAGCGTGCCCGAGATTTGCCGCGGGTCGGAGCACTAGCCCGATCCCGTAGCTTCGTCGGCACATAGCTCCGGTCAACGGTAGATCGAGAGTAGTGCTGAGTGACGGGGATAAGCACTACGTCCTCTCTCGATGCCGTTCCGATCAACCGTCCCGCCCGGGACATCGCCTAACTACAGGCCTCCGCCACCATGCCTCTCTCAAGCCTCTTGGTGGGGGAAATGGTGCGTGCCAACCGCAGTGAGATAGGTTGACTGGAAGTCGCTGTGATATTGGGGTCCTCCTGAGGCCGGTTGGCCCAGGCTGCGGCAGGCGGAGCGTGCGGGCGCGGTGGCTTGCGCACGAGGCGTTCGGGATCGGCGGGGCAGGTCTGGTCAAGGGTGGTGGCCCGCCGGCACTGGACTCCGTCGGTCGGGCCTTTCTGGAGATTGGTGTGGGCATGGTAGGCGATCCCGGAGTGCCGGTACTCGTGGTTGCACCGGGCAATGGAGCGCTGGGAGAAGGAGCCGGCATCATCGAAGGACCCGAAGTGGTCGAGAACGTCGGTGCGGTACATGGAAGTGTCCCGGCCCAATTACACTGGCGAATCGGTACGGACGACGCCTGGCAGGGAGCCGCCCGGGCCTACAGGATCCACCGGCCGACACCGAGGCTCGCTGCTGGCTCGTAACCGCGGATTGGCCCGATCCGTTCAAGGGCTGTGATCGATCGCCACCGGGGTGTCAGGGTCGCCTCTCCGCTGGTCTGTTCGCTACTCATTGCGATCACGCTGGCGGGATGCGCCTCATCCAAGGGGGCTCTATCGTCCCCCTCGAATGCTCCTTCACCGGCGGGCCCTTCCGGCCCCGGCGCTTCCCTGGTGCGCGTCGACTTTATGAACCTCTACCAGGGATGGGCCGTCACGCAGAGCTTTGCCGGGGTGAACGCTCTCTGGCACTCCAGCAATGGTGGTCGAACTTGGGACAACGTCACTCCTCCCGGCGCCAATCGCCCGGGAACGTCGCTGTTGGCGGGCACGGACCAGCCGATCGAAGGAGCGGCTTTCCTGAGTGGGATGGATGCATGGGTTCCGATCATGACCACGACCAGCGCATCCAACTCAGCAGCGGACACGATCTACGTGACCAGCGACGGCGGCGACAGCTGGACTAAGGTCTCAAGTGTCTCTGGAGGGGGCTCGCAGCTTACGTTCCTTGACGCCACCCATGGCTTCGACTTCGTTGACGCGGGTGTTGCCGCAGGCACGTCAGGTATGACGCTTTTGGCAACGGCCAGTGGGGGGCGCGCCTGGCAGGTCGTGGCAAGCGTGACTTTCGCGGGTCCCCCCAGCGATGGTCTCTACATGGGCTGCGACAAGACCGGGGCCGGATGGGCGTCACCGAGGGTCGGATGGATAGGTGCGCAGTGCAACGGAGGGCACTCCTTGTACTTCTTCCGCACCATGGACGGGGGCTTGAGCTGGGCGGCTCAGTCGCTGCCTCTGCCACACGGCATGCCAGCCCAAGACAGCTTTGACTGCATGTGCATCACCACCCCGCCGGACTTCTTCGGGTCCTCGGACGGGGTTGAGCTGACAACATTCTTCCCACCGCAGGCTGGTGCCCAGTACGTGTACCGGACCACCAACGGAGGCCAACGGTGGGAGCCGACTGTGGTCCCCACGGGGTTCGGGGCAGTGGACTTCGCAAATTTCGCCGATTGGTTCGCGGTCAAGGGTCGTCAACTGGCGTGGAGCCGGGACTCGGGTGGCAGGTGGCAGGTCGTACCTTCCGGGATCAATCTGCGGGGCGCCGTGATCGACTTCATCAACTCCGAAGTCGGCTGGGCCGTCACCTCTCCGGCTGGACCGCACCCCCATCTGATCGAAACCGTTGACGCAGGCCAGTCCTGGTCTGGGCGCACGCTTCCGCAGTGATCCCGCGCCGGTCAAATGCCGCTGGGTTGAGCTTTGGCTGGCTCGCCCCTCGAGTGCCCTCCGAACTGTTGACGCTCCGGACAGCAAACCCGACAGTGCGAACGGTGCCAGCGAAACCGTGCGCGCCTGGTCCGGACCAGATAAGCTGCACCTATGGCAAGGTACGTCCTGGACCGAGACAACTCCGAGCCCCTGTACCAGCAGCTGGCGGCGGAGCTGCGGCGGGCGATAGAGGAGGGCCGGCTGCCGCCGGGGGTGGCCTTCCCTTCGGAGCGCAAGCTCATGGCCCGCTACCACGTCACCCGGGCCACGGTGCGCAGCGCCCTGGGGGTGCTGAAGCAGGAGGGGAGGGTGGAGTCCGAACACGGCTCCGGGAGCTTCGTCCGGGACCCTAAGGCCGAGCGCCTGCGGGTGGAGGCTAGGGCGGTGGGCACCGCCCGGCCGCGAGTGGGACCGGCGGCGGAGCCAGCCGGTGAGCCCTCCACCGAGCGGGCCTTCAAGATCCAGGGGCTGGTGGGGGATCTCACCCGGAGGATCCCGGTCACCGCCTGGGTGGCGGAGCTGCTCCAGGTGGCTCCGGGTACGGTCGTACTAGTCCAGGAGGGGACCGGGATCGACGTCACCGGGGCGCCGATCCTGGCCCGGGTGTGGCTGCACCCGGTGGCGGAGGAGAGGGCCCAGATCCGGGAGGAGGAGCTGAGTGGCTTCTGGCTGCCGGACCTCCTCAAGTTCAAGGGGCTACCCGGAGAAGAGGGAGAGGACGTGGTGGAGGCCTCCATGCCAACCCCACACCTGAAGGCGCTGCTGGCGCTCCCGGACGGGGTCCCCCTGCTGCAGCTGTACCGGGTGATGCGGGAGCAGGAGCAGGTGGTGGCGGTGATCGAAAGCCATCTGCCGGGCGACGTGACCACCCTGGTCTTCCCCCGGGTGCGAGAGGGGTTGTGAGAACCGCTCCCTGACGCCGGCCATGTGTGGCCGATCTGCTCACAGGTATCTCCCCATGGCCCGAACAAGTGGTCCGCGCCACTTCTTGACATCGTGTGCGGACCGGTTATGCTGGCGCGGTCCACATGGGCCGGAGTACCAGGCGGCACAGGAGGTGAGAGATGCCGATGAGCATGCCGAGACGACGAGATGGTGATGAGGAGTAGCCACAGGACAGTGGCTGTTGGGGAGCAGGTCATCCAGCAGGTGGGCCGGCGGTTTCGCGCGGTGCGGGAGGCTGCCTGGCCCAGCTGGCCCCGGGTGCTGGTCGTGGTGGACGAGGTGGCGGAGCTCACCTGCCGCGACCTGGGCGACGACCGGGCCGCCCGCGCCGCCCAGCAGGCGGCCAGCGGGCGGCTCGGGGAGATCGCCAGGCTGGGGCGGTCGGTGGGGGTCCACCTCGTCTGCTGCACCCAGCGCCCAGATGCCGAGGCGGTGCCGGGGCAGCTGAAGGCCAACCTCCAGGGCACAGTGGCCTTCCGGGTCCGGGCCGCCGTGAACAGCTACATCCTCCTGGACAGCGACCGGGCCGCCATGCTCCCGCCCCACCCCGGAAGGGCCATCTGGCAGGAGGAGACCATGGAGGAGTTCCAGGCGGTGGACTGCTCTTTGGAGGAGAGCCGCCAGCTGCTGCTCGCCAGGTGGTCCGGCAGAGCCTCCATCCCACCACTAGTGCCTGTCTCACAGTGGTGGGAAAATACATGCCCGAGTTCAGACGACCCTCCGGGTACCTCGTGATGGGTGGTCTCAAGGTCCTCAGCTCGGGGTTGGACACCCTCCACTTCTCGGTCCGGGGGGAGCTCCAGGAGGGGCTCCTGGTCTTCCTGGAGGCGCTGAAGCGGGAGGCGCAAACCTCGAAGGAGCTCCAGGTGGTCACCTGGGGTGAGCAGTCCCTATCGGTGGCCCTGCGCCCGCACGGGTGGAGGAGCTATCCGTTCTGGGCCAGCTCACCCAACATAGAGGTGGCGATTGGTGCGCCGTCCCCCTCTGGCCAAGAACGGCAGTGAGCGTGACCCTGGCGGCCGACCGCTTGAGGTTTGAGCTCGCCCGCAGGGGTTGGAGCAACTCGGACCTTGCCCGAGCTGCCGGCGTCAGTGCCGCCACCGTCACCACAGCCACATCTGGACGGCCGGTGAGCCCCAACACGTTGCGCAAGATCGCTTCCGCCCTCGCGGCGGCCGCGCCGGTCTCCGGTGTGGACGAGATCTTGCCGGCTTTTCATCCTCCGGTGGGAGCCGCCGCGGAGCGTTGAGACCCCTGGGGCGTGGGACCGTGACTTGGCTCGTCCGGCGGTCGCCTTCGCGCAAGGTGACGGTCCCGACGCGCCCTGGACGGCAGAAATGGGGCGCAGGGGCCCGCCCCTCAGTTCCCCTTGCCGAGAAGGGCCGCTGCCATCGCCTCGTAAGCGTCACTGGGGGAGAGGTGGGAGTAGACCTGCTGGATCATTGCCGTGGACGAGTGGCCGACGATCTCGGCGAGCTGAATGGGATTCATCCCGCGGGTGATCGCCCAGGTCACGAAGGAGTGGCGGAAGAGATGCGGGTGGACCCGCTGGGGAATCCCCGCCCGACCGGCGGCGTGGCGGATGATCTGCTGGATCCCGGAGGTCGTGAGCGGCTCGTAGGAGCCGGTGCGGGGGCTGCGCCGCAGGCTGACAAAGAGGCGGTCGGTGCCCGGGTCGGCGGGCCTGGTGCGGGTGGCGTAGCGGTGGATCCGGTTGGCCAGGTGGGGCATGACCGGCACCTGGCGCTCGCGCTCCCCCTTGCCGCGCAGGCGCAGGAACGAGCCCCGGCTGCGCTGCAACAGGTCTCCGAGGCGCAGGCCCGCGAGCTCGCCGACCCGCATGCCGGTGTCGGCGAGGAGGCGGACGATCAACCGGTCGCGCTCGGTGGCGCAGGCGGCCTCGATGGCGGCGATCTGCTCCCGGCTCAGCACCTGGGGGAGTGTTCTGGGCAGGCTGGGGAGGGGAGCGGCGGCCCGGTCCGGTACCGGTTCCCCCTCCGCCCTGGCCCACTTGAGGCAGAGGTTCACGGCCCTCAGGTAGGTGCGGACGGTCTGCCGGGCGAGCGGGCCGCGCCTGCCGCCGCTGGTAAGGCGGTCGGCG
>JAKAVU010000096.1 GCA_021817185.1 bacterium | reverse complement strand
CTGGAGGCGGCTCAGGCTGCCGGCGGCGATGATCACTCCGTGGACCTTCCCACCTTCCACGATCGGGCTGGCCAGCGCGAGATAGGGGGTGGTGCCCAGGGAGAGGTTCATGGTCCGGGTGCTCCGGGGAGGGCTCGACAGGGTCTGGCGGACGAGAGGCGCCCTGGACAGCTCCGCCGCCGCGCCGGATCCCAGCACCGGCTGGTGGTTGACGGCGATGAGCAGCACCTCCCCCGGTGTAAGCGGGTGGGTGAGGAGGTAGCCTCGGCTGAAGGCCTCGAGGCTCTGCCCCGGGGCGCGGGTGCCGAATGAGGCGGCATAGCCGCTCAGCTCATCTCCCAGATCCGCCAGGACGGTGTTCTGGTAGTGGGCGGAGAAGTCCCGGACCACCTGCACCAGGACAACCCCCAGGACCAGGGCCAGCACGAAGGCGTGGAGCAGGAGAAGCCGCACCGCGGTGCCCAGCCTCGGTCCGCGACCCATGGTTGTTCTCCGCGCCTCGGGGTCCCCCGCCACCTCCAGCGTGCCCCGTACCTGGCGGGTCTCAGCCGTCGCTGCCAGAGCAGGAGTCTCCGCCCGAGCAGCCACCCTTTCCGTCCGTCGACTCCGGAGTGGGCACCGTGATCACCGGCGCCGGGGGGGTGACGGTCTCCACCGGCTCGCCGGCGACCGAGATGCCGGTGGTGGGAGATGGAGCTGCCGAGGGGCTGCTGGAGCCAAGTCGCACCGCCGACGGAACAGTGCTCGGCCGCACGGTCAGGTTGGGGCCAAGCAGTAGCGCCACCGCGAGGGCGAATCCCACCACCAGGAGCAGCCAGGCGGCTCTGGGGATGTGGGATGGTGGGGGGATGGGGAACAACGTTCAGGTACCTCCGGGTTCGACGATGGGGCCTGTCGATGAGTCGATGATTGGCTAAACATTAGATGCATCTCATGTGACCTCGGCCTAGGGGGCGATCCTCCAGCCTGAGGAGGCCTGGAAGTGGAGTGGAGGACCCCCGTCACTGCCGACCCGCGGATGTCATGGTGCCGAGGGTCACTGCCTCCTCGACCCCCAAGCAGTCCTCCCGGCTGGATAGTGGTTGCCGTGGGCGACGCGGCAGCCCAGTGAGGTGTCTCGAGTTCTGGGCTGGAGTTTTCCTTCGACGAGGATTGGAGCCGGACTCCCGCAGATGCTCGTTTCCAGGTGCCGTCGGCGCCCTCTGCTGAGGGGAGGGCCGACCCGGGGGCCCCTGCCCCCCGAGGCATTGGGTGACGCGGCGCCATTAGACGGGGCCGGCAGCCGCCGGATCGTGAGCCGTCAAATCGATGAGCATGGGGAGCGCATGAGCGAATAGGTCGCTATGAGGTTCGACCACTTGGTGTTGCCGGCTCTCGGATCGGGTTAGAGGCCGCTTCTGGCATGGTGTGGTGGCGGGGCACCATCCCTGTTGCGCTCGCGCTGGCCAGGAGGCTGGCAGCGGAACGTGGCTTATGACGCACTGCTGCCGATGGAGGCGGGGGTAGCGACCCGCCACCAGCCGAGCTTCCGGGTGGCTACCTGGCCTTCAGCCGCAGCTATACCGTGGACGTCATCTATCGCTGCTTTCGGCGCTGCGGCTATTGCGAGTACCGCACCAATGGCGGCGGGCTGACTCCCTGGGAAGAGGTTGACCGGCAGCTGGAGGCAGCGGCCCGGCACCGTTGTCGCGAAGTCCTGATCATGTCGGGAGAGCAGCTCTGGCGGCTGCCCGACCTCGGTTTGGCGGGGGAGCCGGAGTTCGTGGAGCGGGTGATCGAGACCTGCCAGCGTGCGATGGCGCGGGGTCTGCTGCCCCACACCCATGTCGGCCTGCTCTCCCGCGGGAGCTTGGAACGGCTGCGGCCCTGGAATGCCTCCATGGGGCTGATGCTGGAGACGGGCACGGCGCGCATCCTGGCCCACGCTATGGGCGGCGGCAAGCGCTTCCGGGACCGGCTGCGGCATCTGGACGGCGCCGGGGAGCTGGCCATCCCATTCACCACCGGGATCCTGGTTGGGATTGGGGAGGAGGCAGCCGATCGACGGACGGCGCTGGAGGCCATCGCGGCCAGCCACCTCCGCCACGGTCACATCCAGGAGGTCATAGTCCAGAACTTCGTCCCCAAGCGGGGGACTCCGATGGGCGACCACGCGCCGCCCACCCTGGAGGTAGTCCGCGGGGCGGTGGAGGTGGCGCGCGCCATCCTTCCGGATGCGGTCACCATCCAGGTGCCGCCGAATCTCAACTTCGACCTCTGGCCGGAGCTGGTGGCGGCCGGAGCTCGGGACCTGGGCGGCATCTCACCGGACAGGGACTCGGTCAGCCCCGCCCATTCCTGGCCGCCGGAGGCAGGGTTGTCCGCCAAGGCGCGCACCCTGGGCTACCGGCTCCAGGAACGTCTGCCGGTCTACCAGAAATCGACTGCCGACCTCCGTTGGGCGGCCGACCAGCTGCGCCGGGAGCTGGTCGGGGATGAGGTCACCTACGTCATCAACCGCAATGTCAATATCAGCAATGTCTGCGTCGGCGGTTGCAAGTTCTGCGGCTTCAAGCGGGGCTCGATCCGGGTCAAGGGCGCCTATTTCCACGACCACGACACCATCTTCGCCAAGCTTCAGGATGCGGTCAACCGCGGCGCCACCGAGATCTGCATGCAGTCCGGGCTCACCCCCGAGCTCAATCTCGGCTTCTACGACCACCCCTTCCGGGACATCAAGTCGCGCTGGCCCACCCTGCAGCTGCACGCGCTCTCCTCCGAGGAGATCCGCTTCATCGCCCGGCTGGCGGGACGCTCGGTCGAGGACGTGCTCTAGCAGCTGCAGGAGGCTGGCCTGGGGACCATGCCAGGCACGGCGGCGGAGATCCCGGTGGAGGAAGGTGCGCCAGATCCTGTGTCCGGGGAAGCTGACCACAGGCGAGTGGGTCGAGGTGATGCGAGCGGCTCACTGGGTGGGGCTACGCACCACCGCCACAATCATGTACGGTCACGTGGAGACCCCCTGGCACCGGCTTCAGCATCTGGAGGTGGTCCGCAACCTGCAGCAGGAGACCGGCGGCTTCACGGAGTCCGTGCTGCTGCCCTTTCAGGTGGAGCACAACACTCTGGGCAAGTACTTTGGGATCCGTCGGCCGCTCACCCTGGAGGACTCGCTGCGCTTCACCGCCTACTGCCGCCTCTATTTCGGGGCCGACATCCCCAACATCCAGACCAGCTGGGTCAAGCTGGGCCCTGCTGGTCTGGCGGAGTCTCGGCGCTGGGGTGCCAACGACTTTGGGGGCACCCTTATGGAGGAGTCGATTACTCGCATGAGCGGGGCCAACCACGGCCAGGACCTGGAGCCGCAGGAGATCGAGGCGGCGATCTGCTCCGTTGGGCGCACGCCCAAAGAGCGAGACACCGTCTATCGGCCAGTCGTGAGCAGACCCCGAGACCACGAGTTTGGGCCGGTGAGGTCCGGCGCACGGTCTTGAGCGGATCTGCATTCGGTCTCGTGACAGCCCCCTGGTGAGACGTGCGGCCGCCGTGGCAGGAGGCGCGAGTGCTACTTCGGCCTGCCCCTGGATCCACCTGCGGGGTAGGGGGAGCCAGCCGGGGATAGACCAAGAGAAGGCGCCCGGTGCTGGGGCTGCTTGACTTGTTTGCAGCACCAATTGGCCTCAGCATCAGGCGCCTTGTCGCTGCGGCCATGAGGGCGCCATGATCCCACCCCCGGCCCGTCTGGGGGTGGAGTTTGACCACGCCCACCTGCTGGCCGATGTCAGCCCCAAGGCCATGTGTCTCCTCTCGCTCATCCACCGTTCGATGCCAGCTGGGGGTCAGAGCAGCCGTCGTGACGGGCGCGCGACCGGATTGCCACCACGGCGGGGGTACCACCACTTCCGGTGGCCGTGCATGCTCGGATGTGCCACTGGAGGTTGACCTGTGCCAGGACGATTTCACCTGCCCCCACTTGGTGGAGCCCCTCGAACTCCCGACGGTTGGCTGGCTCTCAGCATGCGCGCAGTGGAGCGCAGGATCTGGCCCTTCCCCCGGTCCGCGGTTTCCGTGAAGAACTGGTTGGGCATGATGGGCGGGTCAACCAGGAGGAAGGCAGATGACCGAGAGACGGCGGTGGCTGAGTGGTGAGGGCGGGCTAGTCGGCGAGCGGGGCCGGTGGTCTTCCCGGCGGAAGATGGAGGTGGGTCTTCGGGTACTGCGGGGTGAGGACCTGGATTCCCTGGGCCGCGAGCTGTACGTCGCCGCGGCGGCCATAGCTCAGTGGCGAGACCAGTTCCTGGCCGGAGGGCAGGCGGGGCTCAGGCGCCGGGAGACGGATGAGCGAGAGCTGGAGATCAGCCGGATGCGCAGCAAGATCGGCGAGATCACCATGGAGAACGAGCTTCTCCGCGAGAGAGCTCGCCGGGCGGAGGCAGCCCACCCTTTCGCCGTGGCGGAGGCTGAGGCTGTTGCGGCCTGGGTCTCTCCCTCCGCCGGGAAGCCGTACGGACTGGCCAGGGTCTGCCGGGTGCTGGAGCTGGCGCGCTCCACGGTGTACGCCCAAAGGCAGCGGGCGCTCATGCCGGCCCGGGAAGCCCGGAAGCGGGGTCCCCACACCCGCACCGCCTACGGGGACGGGGAACTGACCGAGTTCATCCGCGGGGTGCTGGAGGCTTCGCCCTGGCTGGGCGAGGGCTACCGCAAGGTCTTAGCCCAGCTGCGGGCCCGGGGGATCCGCACCAGCCGGGCCCGGGTGCTGCGCCCGATGCGCGAGGCCAACCTGCTGGCCCCCACCCGGGGCGGCCATGCCCGCGGACCCAAGGCCCACGACGGAACCATCACCACCGACCTGCCTGACCTGCAACTCCTGGGGCCGTAGGCCAGAAGGCGGACCCGGACACCCCGACCTGTCACTGAGCAGGCAGCTCTCCTGCGCCCGCATGCGGTCCTTGAGCCCAACTGCTGGCAGCAGCCGGTAGTAGATCACCCTCTCTTGGTGCTCCAGTCCGGACGGTGGGCTCCGCCCCGGCTCAGCATCGACCCTCAGTGCCCTCAGGCCCCGCCGACTTTGCCGATGACCGTTCTGAGGCAATACGGGGGATTGACACCTGCTACCTACCTCGTTACCATGCTCCCATTCTACGGCAGCCTCTGCCATTATACGGTAGCCCAGGAGGGACAGACCCCGTGAGTCTGGTTGAGCGTGCGCGCGCGTCCGCGTTCGTCCGTGTCCGCCTGCAGGTGGACATCCGTCTGCTGTCCAAGATGAGCTCAAACGTGGGTACAGGCAGGCTCCCTCAAACGCCCCCGGCCAGACGGTGGCGGACCACTGGATGATGCTTCAGTGATGCGAATGGGTATTGACACGGGGGGAACCTTTACTGATGCGGTGCTGGTTGGCGCTGATGGCCAAATTTTGAGCAGCAGCAAAAGGCCCACACATCGGTCCGATACCTCCGCTATTCTCCACGCCGCCCTGGACGTCGTTAACCCGTCCTCCGGAAGTACTGTGAAGCGCATTGCCTATGGCACTACAGTCGCGACCAATGCAGTGCTCGAACATACCGGTCCTCGTGTGGCGTTACTCACTACCGAAGGCTTCCGCGACATCCTGACGATAGGACGCTTAGCTCGGCCCGCGAGCATGCTCTACACCCTCTTTGCCCCTGAAATCCGGCCACTAGTACTGCGATCGGACGTGTACGAGATAAGTGAGCGGGTTGACGCTTTTGGGAAAATCATTGTCCCTCTGGATGCGCGATCAGTTGCAAGCGCAGCTAAGCAGTTGGCCAGAGATGGCATTGCCACGGTGGCCGTGTGTTTTCTCCACTCCTATAAGAATCCAGACCATGAGCGCATGGTAAAAAGTATCCTTCGCTCAGAGCTCCCGACCCTCTCGGTCACGTTGTCCAGCGAGCTATCGGCCCTTCAAGGAGAATTCGAACGGACCGCGCTGGCAGCGATGAATGCGTACTTGACTCCAGTGGTCAAGCCATCATTGCAGGGGCTGGAGGAGGCGCTTCGCGGCGAATTCACTACTGCGCGTATTTGGGTGATGCAGTCAAATGGCGGGGTAACTACCGTGCCCACGGCAACAGACGCGCCCGTCAATCTCTTGCTCTCTGGACCAAGCGGCGGCGCCATAGCTGCCAAACAGATAGCGCGAACACACTCCATCCAGCGCGCAATCGCACTTGATATGGGTGGAACAAGCTGTGACATCTCCCTAATCTTAGACGGAGCCGTACCCTTCACACGCTCGCGGGAAATAATGGGGCTTCCCATAACTACGCCGGCGGTTGACGTGGCAACGATCGGCACTGGGGGCGGCAGCATTACATGGCTCGACCCTGCGGGACACATATGTGTTGGACCCATGAGCGCTGGCAGTGACCCGGGGCCTGCTTGCTATGGCAGGGGCGGAACTGACCTGACAGTTACTGACACAAATGTACTGCTGGGCTTCATTCCCGACGGAGCCACCTTCGGCAGGGAGGTTAGAGTCGACTATGGTCCTGCCGACGCCGCTGCGAGGAGCTTGGGCAAGGCTCTGCACCTAAGTCCAGGCGAGGTGGCTTGGGCATCGCGCCACCTAAGCAATCTGGCGATGGCTCGGGCCATTCGCCAAGCGTGCGTTAGTCGGGGTCACGACCCGAGGTCGTTCACTCTTGTCGCCTTCGGCGGGGCTGGGCCTTTGCATGCTGCGGACATCGCCGACGAGTTAGGCATTGAGAATGTGCTGATTCCGAATTACGCAGGATGCCAGTCAGCAGCTGGCCTAGCCACCGCGGACGTGACCCATGTGCTAGCTCGCTCGATACGTCTCCCTGCGCTGCCCTCGTCGGAGGTCATGCTTAAGCAGACTATTCGGGAAATGCTGGACCGAGCGTGGCATGCACTTGTCCGGGATGGCGTGGCGCCATCGGCGATGATGCTTCTACCTACAGTTGAAGCCCAATATCGAGGTCAGGGCGTGTCAGTAGCGGTGGATATAGAGCCTAGGCTGAAACGTGGATGGCTGTCGCAAGCAGTTGCAGACTTTCACGCGATCCACGAACGGGTAAACGGATTCTCGGTCAGCGGCGAGCCCGTAGAGATAGTTGGGATTGGCATTAAGGCTGTTGGTAGTTTGAGCGATGTGCCCGCAACCTTTATAGAAGCATCTTGCCAGCCCAAGGCGACAGAACCACTGAGTGGGTCAACTCGAAGGGTGCGCTTTGGACGGGATAGTGACACTCGCACCGCAGTCTACACCGCCCTGGCGGCCATCCCAGGGGCACGCCTTTCCGGCCCTGCATTGATCGAAGCCGACGATTGCGTAATAGCAATACCTCCTGGGTGGAGTGCGCGCGTGGAGGTCGACCGCACTGTCCGTCTGGAGAAGGGCGCCCGCCGGGTGGGCGCTAGTCCGCTCTCGTGAGCACTGAACGAACAACGAGACAGCCAGGCAGGGCGGATCCAGTTCTGGAAGCCGTTCTAGCTGGTGGGTTTCTATCGCTTGTGAGCGACATGAAAAGTGTGGTCATGCGCAGCGCCTACTCGCCTCTTTGGCGGGAAGCCGGTGACCTCTCCTGCGCGTTGGTTGCAGCAAACGGTGACATAGTGGCGCAGGGAGCGAGCGACATACCGATCCATTTGGCAAGCATGCCGCTATCGCTCGAGGGGTGCCTGAAGCAATTTCCACGTGAAACACTCGCTCCTGGCGATGTCATTATCCAAAACGACCCGTTTCAGGGCAATAACCACTTGCCAGACATGGTGATGGTCATGCCCTTATTTTATCATAGTAGACTTCTTGCATTTTCCGTAGTGAGGGGTCATTGGGTCGACGTAGGCGGAGCCGTTGCAGGAAGCTATGTCACCGGAGCGACCGACGGGTTTGGCGAAGGTTTCTGCATTCCGCCAGTGAAGTTGTATCGCCAAGGAGTGCTCGACGAGTTCGTTCCTCGTGTGCTCGCCGCAAACGTCCGGAACTGGCAGGAGAGGGCGGGCGACATGCGCGCACAGTATGCGGGCTGCCTTACGGGCGGGCGTCGGCTAGAAGAGCTAATTGGGAGATACGGCATTCGAGCGGTGAGGCAGGCGATGCATAGCGTCGTGGACGCAGCGGAGATGCGGATGCGCAGGGCTCTGTCGTCGGTTCCCAAAGGTGAGTATGAGTTTTCAGACACGTGCGATGGGACTGGGGCGGATGGCGGCGCGATCGTCGTGCGGGCCAAGGTTGTGGTGGAGAGTGACAGGATAGTTGTTGACTTCACGGGAAGCTCGCCCGAGGCGCCTAGTAATCGCAACGCACCGCTCGCGGTGACTGTATCTGCCAGCCTCTTCGCCGTCAAGGCAGCCGTAGACCCCGATTCGCCTGCGAATTCAGGCGCGTATCGGCCGATTAGTGTCATCGCACCCCTTGGAAGCATAGTAAATCCCCGGCCTAGGGCGGCGGTCGCGCTTGGGAATCATGAAACGTCTGCTCGAATCGCGGACGTAGTACTTGGTGCACTGGCACAAGCAATGCCAACGAAAGTGCCGGCTGCGAGCGCTGGCTCTTCGTGCGTGGTAGTCGTGGCCGGCCGGGCCGGTGCGCTGGTGGATGGCGAGGGGACGCCGATCATGTACGAGGTTCATGGTGCATCACAGGGGGCATCGGCGCGAGGCGACGGATGCGACGCGCTGCGCACAGGTATAGGGAATACAGGAAACACCCCAACCGAAGTGCTAGAGGAGCGTTATCCAGTCCGGGTGGTTCGGTACTGTCTGACCAGGGACGCGAGCGGGGCGGGGGAACACCGCGGAGGCGCCGGGGTTACGCGGGTCCTGTACTTCACCGCGCCTGCCAGGGTGACGCTAGGGTCGGACCGAGGTGAAAGCGGTCCGTATGGGCTGAGGGGCGGTCATTCAGGGTCGCCAGGGCGATACGTTGTCCAGCGGAGTGACGGCGGGTGTGAGGTGCTGGCAAGCAATGGGACGACATTTGTAGACACAGGCGATCAACTCGTGGTGGAGGGTCCCGGCGGCGGAGGGTACGGGCCACCATCGAAGCGGGCGACTGAACTCGTTCGTGCCGACATTGAAAGTGGAATTATATCCGCGGAGTACGCTCGCAGGGAGTACGGGCTAGCACTTCCTGCGGACGGTTGCGGAGGCAGTGAAGGGTCACAGGCTGCAAGGGGGACAAATGACTAATGCAGTCCGCACGGGAGCTGAGGGGGATGTCATTCCCGGTCGCTGTTTTGGCTATACAAGGCTCCCGGTCGAGAGTGAATTTGTGGCTAGTCGGGGAGAGGGTAGCCGCCTGTGGTCTACGGACGGGCGGATGTATGTGGACTATGTTTTGGGCTCGGGCCCGCTGGTCGTCGGGCACTGTCACGAGAGGGTAGTCGCTGCCGTTTCCGAACAACTGAGGCTGGGGACACATTTCTATGTCCTGAACGAGCGGGCGGTAGAATTGGCGTCGAAAATTGTAGCCGACATTCCCTCGGTGGATGCGGTGAAATTTTGCGCTGACGGATCCGGTGCGACCTTCTTTGCAATTCGGCTAGCCAGGGCGTTTACCGGGAGATCAACAGTGCTTCGCTTCGAGGGAGGTTACCACGGGTACCACGACTATGCGCTGCCAGGATTCGGAGAGACGCCAGGCCGCTACGCACGAGTTCGAACAAGGTTTG
>JAKAVU010000095.1 GCA_021817185.1 bacterium | reverse complement strand
ACCCCCTTGAAAGTGAATGTGCCCACCTCTTGCCCACCACGGCGGAGGTCGTGCCGTGCTGGGCATGGCCTTGCCGCCAGCCGGCCACCAAGTCCCCCGGTTTCAGAGCGCTACTGAAAAATTGAGGTTAACGAGGGGCTTGGAGTCACCGCCCAGTATGGAACATCGGGCTACTGGATTGATTTCGCAGTCAAGCACCCGACGCAATCGGGACGCTATGTCTTAGCCATTGAGTGCGACGGCGCAACCTACCACTCTTCCGAGACCGCCCGGGACAGGGATCGCCTTCGACAAGAGCAACTCGAGCGTCTGGGTTGGCGGTTCCACCGCATTTGGTCGAGCGAGTGGTTCTACGACAAGCCTGCAGCTCTCGCCAAAGTGCTCGCAGCGTACCGAGAGGCCTTGGATCACCCCGCCGTTGCGCCGAACTCGCCTCTGATCAACATTGTCCCGGGCGCCAGCGAGACCGAGGTTTCACAACGAGAACTGCCGATGATCGGACGTCGCGACGCCAGACCCGCGGTGCCTCGCGGCTACCCGATCGGCGCGTACACGGATTACGACCTGCGACGCTTGGTGGAATGGGTCCGTTCGGATGGAATGTTGAGAACGGAAGAGGAATTGATTGAGGAGGTAATGCGGGACCTGGGGTTCCAGCGTCGTGGCAGGAACGTAGTTGCCCGCATCACCAGCGCAATCCGGACTTCTCGCCGCGAGTGATTTGGTTACGGTCTCGAGCCAGGCGGGGCTTTTATGATGTACGCCACCTGCCGACCAGCCCAGCCTGACCGAGTGCAACTTCTCTTGGGGCGAGCTCGCCGGGTGTTTTCCCCCGGAATGCCGCCGACCTCGCGCAACGGAACGCCCAGACGGACGGTTCGCTGGTGGGGACCCTAAGCTGCTAAGCTGGCGCCACTATGTGGCGCGGACGGAGCGTTTACGGTTGGCGCCACCCGCTCCGCAAGGGTAGGCGCAAGGCGGTCAGGGCCGCCTACCGCGGGCTGATGCCTCGGAAGCGGCGTCGCCACCGAATGCGGGTGGCGAGCAGTTCAAGCAGGCGGTCCACCAGCTCCCAGGACGTGAGCCCGGGCGGGTGCGCAGGGTGCCTCGTCGCTGCGATCGGACTCGGCCTGGCGCTCTGGGTAACGGCTGCCGGGGGGAGCTCCGACCTGGCCACTGGCCTGGTGCTCGGAGGAGTGGTCCTTGGCATCGTCGCGGGCATTTGGGTCGAAGTCCAGGTGGGTAGGAGTGGAAGTGGCTGACCTGACCACGACCGCGACTGCAACCGCTCTCCCGGATAAGTCGACTTGGAAGTCAGATTTGCCCATCGTGGGCCATCCCCCGCAACAGTCCTACGAGCGCGTCACAAACGGGAGCGACGCTTCCGGGCCAGCCAGATCATTGCCGGACTGCCCGCCTGATGACCTGCCCCCAGTCCCCCTCCCTAGTTTCCTCCAATCAAAGGGACCTGACTTCCGCCGCCCCTAGTGGTTCTGAGTGATCTCGATACTACCGCCACGGCATAGGGAACCTTCGGGTCAGCCATGGCGTTGGTTCGGGTAAGGGAGGCTAGCCACCCCTTCATAGACGGAGTATGAGTTGCACAGCCGTGGAGGCAGTCGGACCCTATGGCGCAGCCGTTGAACCTTGCCCGCGTCCACGCTGAGGCGACAGCCTCCGAAGACTTCGAGGCCCGATTCCGGCCCCTCCTCATGGACGGCTTCCGCTTGGCCAGGGCGATCCTTCGCGACGGTCCGGAAGCAGAGGACGTACTGCAGGAGGCCGCCCTGAACGCCTGGCGCAGCTACCCACGCTTCCGAGGAGACGATCGGATGGCCCGCGCTTGGTTCCTGGCAATAGTCACCAATCGCTGCCGATCTCGACTTCGGTCAAGCTGGTGGAAACGCGGCAAGGCGATCGGTGGGGACCGGAGCTTGGAGCGCTTGGAGGCTCGGGGGCATGAGACGTCCATCGAGCTCCGGGCCGATCTGGCGGTCGCGGTCGCTCAGCTCACGTGGGATCAGCGGGCGGTGCTGTACCTCTACTACGAGCTCGACCTGCCCCAGGAGGACGTGGCACGCATCCTCACCGTGCGAGTCGGAACGGTCAAGTCCAGGCTCAATCGAGCGGTGAAGGTGCTCCGAACTGCGCTGAAGGAGGACAGCTGAGATGGAACCGCGAGATGGGGCGACCAAGGAGCTGGTTCATAGGGCGCTGGGTGCGGACCAGGATGCCCCCGAAGTCGCTGATCGGGTGCTCGGCCAGCTGCGTGAACTGCCAGCGAGACCACCGATTCCCCCGTGGAGGGGTGGCCTTCGGGGCGCCGGACGGCTGCTTGGCTGGACATCCGCAGCTTTGGTGGTGCTCGTGCTGGGCAATCTGATCGCCGCCCGGCTCGTCCCCAGGTACGCAGTGGAGCTCGCAGACGCGCCGGTGATAGGGCCCGTCTCAGCGCCTCTTCTCCAGCTGGCAGGCCTAACCCCGGGTCAGGTGACTCCAGCCAGCAGTTCCGCTACCGTGGACGGGCAGACCATCACAGTGATCGGAGGCTTCGCCGACACTTCGAGGACGGTCGTAGTCATCCAAGTGGATGGACGTAACTCGCCACCGTCCAAGACCGCAGCCCAGTACAGCGTACTGGCCACCCTCACCGACCAATACGGCCACTCCTACTCAGGCGGGGGGGACAACCAGGAGCTCGTGTTCCAGCCGCTCGTGGGACCAGCGATGCACGGCCCAGTCCGCTTAACACTGCACGTGACGTTACTAGTCCTGAACTCCGCCTCTTCACCAGGCAACCCCAGTACCCAGTCCCGCTTCGCAGGGAACTGGATTCTCGGGCTGACAGTCACAGAGCATTCTGCTGTGACCCAGACTATCCCAGCGCCCATCACGGTCGACGGTATCACCTATGCGGTGACCTCGATCACGATCTCCGGCACTGACGTGACGGTGGACTGGCGGGCCTACGGTGGAAGTCAGATCGCGCAGTACTGGAGTCTTACTCGCGGGCCCGGCGACGCAGGCGCACCCGCCGCCAACAACCTTGACTTTGAGTACTTCTTTGCCCTGATCGAACCCCTGGGCGGAAGCCTTGCGAGCACCAATCTCGGGCCTCCGCCGCCCACCAGTCCCTTTGACGCAACGGGAATTGGTGTGATCTCACCAGACTTGATAACCGGGCAGCTCCAACAGGTTGTCCCGGCACCTGGCCGCTACCTGATCGCCATCGGCCGACCAACGCTTGTGAGCTTCCCCATCACTGTACCGTGATGCGAGTGCCGGGGGACTCTGACGCAGCCCAGTGGCCCCGCGGGCAAGTGGGTGAAGCCCACATGGTGGCCGTATGAAGATAATGCCAGCGGCGGAACCTTTGCGAGTGATCAGGGAAGAGCAGGCGGCGTTGGAGAGGATCGCGAAGTCGCCCTCGCGGGGTCACCGAGCGGTGCTGCACGCGTGAGAACTGCTGTTGGACAGCGTGGGGGCGGACTCTGGCGAGACCTCATCCAGAACGTCGGATTGCGAACCGGGCCTGCTACGTGATCTTGACCCGGGCCACCACTGGGCCCCTCACCTCGAACCCACTCCCGGGGATCAGCCCCCAGTCCAGATACGCAAGGACATGCGGTGCCGTTGCGGGAGTAGCAAGATCCATGGCGAAGATGATGCTGTGTCCAGGCCGGAGCTTCCCTGCTGCAGCACAGTTGAGCTGGAACTGCTCGACCACCTTGAGGATCGGCGCCACTCCGGACCCGCCGGCTAGGCTCTCGGTGTAAGCGGCGCAGGTCCTGGCAAAGTCGACTGCGGCCGTTGAGCGGTTGGTCAGCACAACCTGGTAGCGAAGCGAGTGGCCGGCGACCACCGTGCCCGGAGCATTGATCCGGGCAGCCAGCAGTGGCTGAGTCGGGTTGGGGGTGATGGCCTGGAAGGGGCTGACTCCCAGGATCCCGTCGCATGGGGCGATGGGCGCAGGATGGAGCGTTCCGGGGCTGGGCAGGGCCACCGTCACCTGACCACCAGCATCGGGTACGTTGAAGGCGACGGAGCTGGCTGCCGCTGGCGTCGGCACGCAGGTCGTGCCACCGGTGGCGGAGTCGAGCGTCGGCCATGTCAGAACCAGCCAGGCCCGTCCGGGCAACGCCGGACCAGAAGAGTTCGTCGCTTGCCCCGGCATCAACAAGACAGCGCTTGAGGGTGGGTTGCCCAGAAGGTCGGGGCCAGGCTGCACTGTGATCGGCGCGCCATCGGCGGTGCGGAGCTGAATCGTTGGCGTCCCGCGGACCTGGCAGGGGACAGTGGACCGGTCCGAAAAGACGAAGCCACCCGTGAACTGGCCGTCGGTCAAGCCCTCGCCACCGGTGAATCTTGCCGCCAAGTCGGCAGACGTGCAGTCGGCTGTCCCCGCAGGTACTGGCAGAGGGGTCGGGGCGGTGCCGGGCGAAGGCTTCAGGGCGGACCAGGGGACCGCGCTGGCCACCATCTGATTACCTGAATCGGGAGAGACGGCCCCGCCGCACCCAGCCAGAACAGTCATCAGCCCAAGTCCGATCAAGGTGACCGCTCGTGGCCAGGGGACGAAGAATCCGCTTCCGCCTTGGGGCCGGTCGATCGGCTTCGTCACGTGCAGACAAACGTTGGCCTACTCGCGACCGTTACGGGGTGCGGACTCGCGGGGTATAAGTCGGGTCGCCGCCCTTACCAACGAGATGGAGGTGGCGACGGAGATCACCTCTCTGCTTGACCTCGCCAAATGGCCAGAGGGGTCTAGAGTCCTGGTGCGCCGGGAACAGCCCCGCCCTGGAGCCAACAGCAACCTCTTCGATCTCCACGGCCTGCGCCACCAGGCGCCGATCACCAACTACCAAGATCCTGACATGACCCACCCAAAGGCCCGCCACCGGCGCAATGCCCGGGTGGAGGACCAGGTCAACGACGTTATCCTAGGGCAGCTACATCCTGGTGGCCCACGTGGAGGTGGGGAACGATGGGCGACTATCCCGTCAGCGCCGAGATCGCGACGGCATTGGCTAGCTTCTTCTTCGGTGGGAAAGGCCCACGCCACGCACAACTGACCTCTGTCTTTGACGCTGCCGGCTACGGAGAGGTTGCCCCATATGACCCGACTACCCAAAAGCCCAACAAGGAGCAACGGGTCATGACTGTGGTCACCGCGGCAGTACGACGCCCGGCCAAATCACGGGCACTCATCGACGGACTACTGGCCGTTATGCGTGCAGAAGGTTGCTTCTCCAGCTTAGGTGACAGCTTCGACATTCGTCCTGTTCACGCCCTTCAGGATGCCCTCCGACGGGCTGGCTTCATCCTCTCGTCGGAAGGGGAGCTGACCTCGATCGCAGCCCCTGATCTGCAGACAGGTGGACGCCCGGCATTGGATGAGCAACTTCGGCGCCTTCGTAGAGCTGACGGCGACCCTGCCCTGGAAGTTGGCACGGCAAAGGATCTGCTCGAGGCGGTTGGCAAATTCGTCCTCGCTGAACTTGGCTGGCCCCTCCGGTCGGGAGCCAGCTTCGACGAGATCTGGCACCACACTCGCGATCGGCTGGGAATCCTGCCTCAACAAATGGACCCGGGTGCGCCCGGCGGGGCGCAGGCTCGCAAGATCGCTCAGAGCGCATGGACAATCGTGGAGCAAGTCAATGAACTTCGTGGATTACAAGGCACGGGCCACGGACGTATCCTCCCCTCAACGGTGTCAAACGAAATGGCGAGGCTGGTCGTCCGCGAGGCTTGCAGCGTCGCGGACTTCGTCTTGGCCACCCTGGATCGCACGGTCGGCAGGCGCCAAGATTGACGGCACTTCCGGGCCGGGACCAGCCTGATCGGCCTTCTCTGTAATCAGTGCGCCGTCCCATCTTACGCGACACGCATTTGACAGGTCGGGACAGGTGTGATTCCATATCGGCGTTATGATCGATCACGATAAGGTGAGACAACTTGAGCCCTGGAAACTCGAGCCTCATCTCGACCCCCCGGTCTTCGCCTGGCTCGATGAGACTGTGCGTCTGACGCGCGAGCTGGCGGCTCTATCCGCACAGATTCTGCGCGCACATCCCCTCACCTTGGACACACTGGGTGAATGGAAACAATGCCCGGAAGGGGGTTTCGACTTTGCGCTGCCAGACCCCCCGATGACGGACCCCGCGCAGAAGAGAGCCTACGCGTCAGCAATGCAACTTGCCCAGTTCCTGGATGGTGGCATCTCGAACTCTGCCATACTCTTGTTCGCCTATCTTCGCGATCCAGATCACTTCTGCCGACTACAAGCCAAGATTGAGGCTTGTCATACCGCCATTCATGCATGGGAAGAAACACTGACAAGTGGCCAGGCCACGGCATAGAGCATTCGTCAAACCGATTCACTTTGGAGTAGGGCCGTGCATGACTTCATCACCATCGAACAAATTGAGTCAATACTCGGTCTTCACCTATACGTTGAGGACATCGAAGCGTGTGGCATCCAGTCTAGTGAAGTCCCAGGAAAGTACCCCCAAGGACCGCTAGTCGACATCGCCAAGCTAGTAAGGGCCAAGTGCGCTATCCCGCACCAGGATCCCACTCACGGATCCCTTGGAGTCGTCCTCCACCACTACTTGGACACATGGAGGGCTCAGGGAGTCTCAGTCTCCGAGGAAGTACTCCTGAAGTTGGTCGAGAAGCAGCGCTGTGTTAGAATTCACGGAAATATGCATGTGTACCACTTCTCGCCGATGGTTATCGAGCCACCCCACATCGGCCTCTAGGGTGCCAGTGGTGGCCGGAGACGTGACACAACAAGATGGTACAAGCGCGGTCATTGAGGGAGGACCTCTGCGACTCGCGTGCTCGACTGGTTAACAATTAGGGGGAGGGTCAGCGGTCGATGCCTCGTCGGACAGACTCCGAACGACCACTACGAGCCTGTCGGGACATCGGGAGCGGCCGCCAACTTCCCTCCCCGAGCGGGGTCGACTTGCCATCAGGTTCCCCGGAACTACCCCGTCGCCTTTTCGCTAGGCGCGGCATCGGCTCCCGCGGACCTAGGGCCTTCTGATTGAGCGAGTCTGTAAATCTGCGCGAAGCGAAGAGCCGCCTGTTCTACCTCGCTGAGGCCCGAGGTATCTGGGGGGAGGTCGGCGGTCCTCATGCTGGGATAGAGGTCCGCTAAGAGATCGATGAGTACTTCGGGGTCGATCAACGCGGCGATTGAGTCGTAGACCTGCCGTTCGATGAACGGAGCGACGGAGAGAGACGTTATAGGCGCCCCGGTTCGCATATCCCACGCAGTGGGCATGAAAGCCCGCATAAGAGCCAAGCAATTCTGGGGCCTTCCGGAGCAGACAGCTACCAGATGCTGCTGCACGGGCGCCTTTCCGGCACCACGGAGCCAATCGTAGTAGAGACTCGCCGCATGGCGTGGCATACTGACAAGAAAGGGCGCTACCTCTGCATCACGCGCAACGCGCTCGGCTAGTGCTACCTCAAGATCGTCGAGCTGATCACTAGACAGAGCCCGCGCCTCCTCGGGCAGTTCCTTCCCTGAAATGGCACGTGCCCATCGAAGCACCTCCGAGGCAAAGGGAAGAGAAGGCGTCGACGCGACAATCTCGCCGACGAGAGCATCGCGCTCCAAAGAAGGGATGACGCGCAATAGTTGAGCGGTGAGCATCGCAGCCTGAACAAAGGGTCCGCTCACTCCGGAACTCAAATCCCGTTGAGGCTCTGGAAGGGTGGCGCTCGTGTCGGCCAAAGCCACAGCGAGGGCTCGTGCAGCTGGAGCGTTGAGGGCGGTTTCGAGCTGACGCAGCTTCTGGATCACGAGAGGCGGCGCTGCGAGCGTGTAGAGGGTGCCGAGGGCCCGCGCGGTGTCTTCTCGTGTCCCCACTTCTAGGCGACCGGTGAACCCGCGTAGATCGGCATCCGCAAGGTCTCCAACCGGAATGCCATAGGAGAAGAAACGATCGAAGTAGTCTGGTGCGCAGATCCGCTGTGAGGCCCGCCACCCAGGAAGGGACTCGGGTCCGTAGTGGTAGTTGGTGTACAAGCGCTCGATGCGTGGAAAGAGTTCCCGAAGCGACCCTCGCACGTGCTCGACTTGAGAAGCAGAGAGTCCCTCAAAGAGGGGGTCAAGTTCGCCACGAACTAGGTCGTCCGCGTTGTTACCTGGAGAATCAAACGGCAGCCCCAAAAGGGCATCCTTCGCGGCGGGCATCTTCTTGTGGACCTTGGGAAACAGCACTCGAAGCACTTCCATGAGCACGAAGTCGACGACATTGACCTCTCCAGCTACAAGCGGCACCGCAAACTCGATCGCGTTGGCGATCCGCTTCACCATCCGAGGGGTGCCGACGTGCGGCGCGAGGTAGCGCTGAAAGACGCTAGAGAAGCGCGTGAGGTCAGCTTCCACCATTGCCATGCCGCCGGAGGAGATCACTCGGGATACCGCCCCCAGCGTCATGGATTGGAGCACCTCCACGTCGGCCGGAGGCAAGTCGATGGGAACCTGAACAATCTTCTCGAGGAAGCTACTGCCCGATTCCTCGGAGTCGGCGTACCGCTTGGCAAGCGCCTTAGAAACGATTTGTTGATCGAAAGCAAGGATATATGCCGTATGTTGAAAGTCGGCCGCCAGCTTGACGAGCTTGAACATGGTAGCGATCTCGTTATCATCAAGTCGATCGATATCATCGATCATGATGACGATGCGCTTGCCCGACTTGGAGAGGCACTCCTCTAGTCGCTTGCGATTATCGAGGATGTCAACGGATGAGAGGCTCTTGCCGAGCTGTGCGAGTGCCTTGCCGGGTGAAGCGTTGACTACACCAACTCCAACGGAGACGGAACCGAGCGCCGCACCAAGGGTCCGGAGCCACTTGCCCATCTCTTGCTTTCGAGTCTTCAGGCTTCGATCTATAGCGGCAGCCAGTGTCTCGAAGAAGGAGAGGAGCATTTGCGATTCACCTTGGTACAACCAAGGATTGAACCGGATACATATCACGCTATCGGATTCGCCGAGCCGCCGTTCAATGAAGTGAAGAGCTGTGGTTTTGCCCTCACCCCACCGGCCATACAGACCAACTACGAGGCTCGTGGGGTCGGTGCGAAGAGTGATAGTGTCGGCAATACGATTGGCAAAGGGCCGTCGGCGAAACTGATCGGCGTCCGGGTCATCGATGGGTGCATCAGTCAGGTATCCGCTCTGGGTGGGCGAATCAGCTCGGATTACGTCTCCTTCGCCACTGCTACCCATCGAGACCCCTTTCAAGAATTGGACGTGCGCACGTCTGTTCACGCAGTTTACCTGAGGTTCACCTCGGGAGGTGCCCCCTAGAGGGTGGACGAGAGCCTTCCAGCGGACCGGAGGCGAAGGTGACGCAACCGATGTGAGGGGACCCCGTTGGTCAGTCCAGGGGGACTACTTGGAGGGGGTCATCCCAGCCCCTTAGCTGTCGTTAAGGAGCCTTATCCGTGCCTGTAGCACTGTGCGCCTATCTGCTCAATTCCTGTAGCGAGGAGGCCGCGTGAGGCCCGCTGACCGCGCTAGTAAGTTCGAGCACGTACTTCGGCACGGACGACGCGCTGACTGACGCATACTCTTCGAAGGACTCCGCCAACGAGTACTGAGTTGTATAGATCTCAAAGAGGA
>JAKAVU010000094.1 GCA_021817185.1 bacterium | reverse complement strand
AGCGTCCGCGGTCCTCGACGCCAAAGTCCTCTGCCATCGTGATCTGCACGGCGGCGATGTGGTCGCGGTTCCAAACCGGCTCCAGGATGTCGTTGGCAAAGCGCAGAAACTGCAGATCCATCACCGGCTCCTTGCCCAGGAAGTGGTCGATCCGCAGGATCTGCTGCTCGTTCAAGAAGCGGTGCAGCTGCGCGTCCAGCGCCATGGCGGACTTGAGGTCACTGCCGAACGGCTTCTCCACCATCACGCGGGCTTCCTTCGTGAGCTCAACCTCCGCCAGCCGGCTCACCACCTTGCCGAACAAGGATGGGGGGATGGCCAGGTAGAACAGCGGACGGTGCCGCCCCCGCAGCCGCTGCGCCAGCTCGCGGTATGTCGACTCATCGTCGAAATCGCCCTGGAGATACTCCAGGCGCTGGGCCAGGCGCGCGAAGATCCGCTGGGAGAATCGGATCTCGGGATCCTCGATCGCAGCGCGCGCGTGGTCCACCAGCTGGGCTTGGCTCCACCTGTCGATCGCCACCCCGATCACCGGGCAGTCGAGCAGGCCGCGGCGCTCCAGGCGGTAGAGGGCCCTGAAGGTCATCTTGCGCGCCAGATCGCCACTGATCCCGAAGATCACCAAGGCTCCGGTGCGGTCGGGCTGGCTTGGGCTCACATCCTGAGTCTAAGCCGGGAACCTCGGGCGGATCGGATGTCTTCTCGACCAGTTGCCCGCGGCGGTTGGAGCCCCGGGAGCGCTAACGGTCGGCTCGGTCAGGGTCCAGCGACGGTTTCGGGGACACCCAGAAGGTCCGCGAAGATGAACCCGTCGCGCTCCACCACCGCGCCCACCGTGACCGGGATCGGCGAGCGGTAGTCCGGGGAATCGAACGTGAAGGTGTGGAACTCACCGTTCTCCCCGCAGGGATCCACCGCCTGGGGCAGGGAGCGCAACTCCGCCAACAGCCCGTGGTCGAACCGCCGCCCGGCGAAGTCCGGCGTCAGCTTGCGGGGATCGACGCAGCTGAGGATCGACGCGATCCCGACCGCTATCTCCTGCTCGGCCACCTCCGCGGTGGACCGGCCAAATATGGGGAACACTCCCTGCAGCCCGGCCGTCCCCAGCTGTTGCTCGCGGTACTCCCGGACGTCCTCCAGGAGCAGATCGCCGAAGGCGACCCCCTGAACCCCCTGGGCGGCCGCCGTCCTCAGCGCCTGTCCGATCCTCAGCTCATAGGCTGAGTTCGGGCACGGGCTCGGCAGAGGGACCTCGAAAAGCGGCAGGCCCAGGCGCTCCGCCTGTTGCTGGAGCAGCTCCCGGCGCACCCCGTGGATCGAGACCCGCTGCGCAGCCCGGTTGACCGTGGTGAGCAGCCCGACCACCTCGACTGCGGCCGACCCTCGGAGCTCGTGCAGCGCGAGGGCACAGTCCTTACCCCCGCTCCAGCTCAGCCAGACCCTCAGCGGGGCAACTCCCGCAGCCGGGCCCGCCGGAAGACGTAGGGGCAGTGGCGGCACCCACAGCCGCAGCAGCTGCCCCGGGCCCAGAGGGCGGCCGCGGTCAGCACCTCAAGGCCGGTGTCGGGGTCCCGATAGGTGTCGACGCCGGTCGCGATCGCCTCCTCGTGCAGGCGCAGAAGCTCGCGGTAGCGGGGATGATCGGGATGAAGCCGACTCCGGTCCGGGGTGCGGAAGGTGGAGTCGGCGGGGGGAACCAGCCCCGAAGGGGCCACGGATGGTCCCTCCTCAACCGATCTGGATCGACCGCTTGGCGAGCCCGTGCCAGAAACCCTCGATCACCGACCTCTCGGTTGCCAGGTCGCCCTCGCCCGCTCCCAGGGTCACGAACAGCGGGGCGAAGTGCTCGGTCCGGGGGTGCGCCAGGCCGCCGTCGGGGGCGCGGTGCTGGAAGTCGACCAGCGCATCCACGTCTCGGTGCTCCAACGCCTCCCGGCCCCACTGGTCGAACTCCGCGGACCAGCCCGGCGGCGGGGAGTCGGGCTGCGGCGCCTCGCGGAGCGCGTGCAGGTTGTGGGTGAAGAAGCCGCTGCCCATGATCAGCACCCCCTCATCGCGAAGCGGGCTGAGGCGACGGCCCATCGCCATCAGCGTCTCCGGGTCCAAGGTCGGCATCGACAGCTGGAGCACGGGGACGTCAGCTTTCGGGTACATCTCCACCAAAGGCACGTACGCACCGTGATCCAGGCCGCGCTCCTCCGCCTGCCGGACCGGTCGCCCGGGCTCGGACAGCAACTCGTGCACGCGCTGGGCCAACCACGGGGCGGTGGGCGCGGAGTAGGTCACCTGGTAGTAGCGCTGCGGGAACCCCCAGAAGTCGTACACCAACGGCGTGGGCCTGGTCGCCGAGACCGTGACCGGGGCCTCCTCCCAGTGCGCCGACACGACCAGGATGGCCCGCGGCCTCGGCAACTGTCCTGACCATCCCATCAACTGCTCCGGCCAGAGGACGTCGTCCGCCAGGGTCGGAGCACCGTGGCTCAGGTAGAGCACCGGCATCCGGCCGGAAGCAATGATCGCGTTTGGGGATTCGGTCGTCGGGTCGGTCATGTCACGCTCCTGCTGAGGGCTCCGGGGGATTTCGAACCGCTGCTCTCTTGAGCATATCCATTTGTGTGCGCAAGCAATCCAATGCCCCACGCGCCGTGATCCTCAGGGCTCAGCATGTACACTGAGCTTGCAGAGTACCTGGTTTTCGCATCCCGGGTTGGCGGCCCCGGCCGGGGCGGCGTGGGCGCGGCCGACGCTCAGGATCGGGTATGGAACTGGCGGCGCGGCCCACCTGCCGCAGGCAGCAGAAGGAGATGGACCGTGAGCGAGGCTGAGAGCGTGCTGGAGCAGGCTCGCAGGCGCCGCACATTTGCCATCATCAGCCACCCCGACGCCGGCAAGACGACCCTCACCGAGAAGTTCCTCCTCTACGCCGGCGCCGTCCAGGAGGCGGGTGCGGTGCGGGCACGCCTGGGCCGGCGCCGAGCGACATCCGACTGGATGGCGATGGAGCAGGAGCGTGGGATCTCGATCACCTCGACTGCGATCCAGTTCGATTACGCGGGCCACGTGCTGAACCTGCTCGACACCCCCGGCCACCGTGACTTCTCCGAGGACACCTACCGGGTGCTGGCGGCGGCCGACGCCGCGGTCATGGTCTTGGATGTGGCCAAGGGGATCGAGGCCCAGACCCTCAAGCTGTTCGAGGTCTGCCGCGCGCGCAGGCTTCCCATCATCACCTTCCTCAACAAGCTGGACCGCCCCGGGCGGTCGCCGCTCGAGCTGCTGGATGAGATCCAGGAGCAGATCAACCTCAGACCGACTCCGGTCACCTGGCCGGTCGGGATTCCCGGCGACTTCCGGGGGGTGGTGCACCGGGGAAGCGGGGAGTTCATACGCTTCACCAGGACCACGAGGGGGACGACCATCGCCCCCGAGGAGGTGGTCTCCCCGGTCCAGGCCGCCGCCGAGCATCCCGCGGCCTGGGCGGCGGCACGGGAGGAGGTCGCCCTGCTCACGGCGGTCGGAGCCAACCTGGACATGCCCTCGTTCCTGGCGGGCGAGTCCACCCCCCTCTTCGTGGGTTCGGCGCTCACCAACTTCGGGGTCCGTCACCTCCTCGAGGCGGTGGTCAACCTGGCGCCCGCGCCCGCCGCCCGGGCGGCCGCGGATGGCACCCCCCGGCCCCTGGAGGCCCCGTTCTCGGGGTTTGTGTTCAAGATTCAGGCCAACATGGACCGCGCCCACCGCGACCACGTCGCCTTCGTCCGGGTCTGCTCCGGCCGGTTCGAACGTGGCCAGACCCTGGTGCACCAGCCCAGCGGGCGCCCCTTCTCCACCAAGTACGCAGCCTCCATGTTCGGCAGCGAGCGCAACACCGTGGACACCGCCTACCCGGGGGATGTGGTCGGGCTGGTGAACGCCACGGAGCTGCGCATCGGCGACACCCTCTTCGCCGCCGATCCGGTGGTGTTCCCGCCCATCCCGACCTTCGCTCCCGAGCTGTTCGCCACCGCCCGCCCCCACGACACCTCCCGCTACAAGCAGTTCCGCAAGGGCCTCTCGCAGCTGGAGCAGGAGGGGGTGGTGCAGGTCCTGGCGGATCCTGAGGGGGATCCCGCGCCGATCCTGGCCGCCGTCGGTGAGATGCAGTTCGAGGTGCTGTCGCAGCGCCTGAGCACTGAGTATGGCGCCCCGGTCCACCTCAGCCTCACCCCCCACCGGCTCGCTCGGCGGACCGACGTGGCAACCGCTTCCGAGCTGCGCTCGACCCGCGGTGTCAAGATCCTGCGCCGCAGTGACGGCACTCTGCTGGCTGCCTTCGAGAGTCCCTACTGGCTCGACCATCTGCAGGGCGAGCACCCGGAGTGGCGGCTCGAGTCGATCCTCACCGAATGACCGCATGGTTGGGGAGACCACGTTGAGCGATTCCATCGGATCTGCGCCCGATCGACGCCGGGAGGCCGCCGCCTCCAGTCTCGAGCCGTCACCCGCGCTCCTGCTCGACCTCTACGAGCTGACCATGGCGGACGCCTACCGGGCCGAGGGGATGGCCGACGACACGGCGACCTTCAGCCTCTTCGCCCGGGCCCTGCCGCCCACCTGGGGATTCCTGGTCGCAGCCGGCCTGGACGATTGCCTCCGGTGGTTGGAGCACCTGAGCTTTTCCGCCGCCGACCTGGAGGCGGTGGCCGCCCTGGGCGGCTTCTCCCCCTCGTTTCTGGAGTGGCTGGGGAAGGTCAGCTTCCGCGGCCGGGTGCGGGCGGTGCCAGAGGGCACGATCGTCTTCCCGAATGAGCCGATCCTGGAGATTGAAGGCCCCCTGGGGGTGGTCCAGCTGGCCGAGACCTACCTTTTGAACCAGGTGACCCTCCAGACCGGGCTCGCCACCGAGGCCGCCCGCTGCCGGCACGCCGCCCAGGGCCGACCGGTCGTCGACTTCGCGCTCCGGCGCGCGCCGGGCGTGGACGCGGGGATGAAGCTGGCCCGGTGCTCGCGTCTGGTGGGGCTGGCGGGAACCAGCAACGTGGCCGGCGCCGGCCGGTACCAGCTGCCGGCGAGTGGCACCATGGCCCACTCCTTCGTGCAGGCTCACTCGGACGAGCTCACCGCCTTCCGCCGCTTCGCCGCCACCTTCGCGGAACGCACCCTGCTGCTGGTGGACACCTACGACACTGAGCGCGGGGTGGAGCACGCGATCCAGGTGGCTTCCGAGATGCGCCGGGCCGGGATCGAGATCCATGGCATCCGGATCGACTCTGGCGACCTCGCGGAGATGTCCCGCCGGGCCCGCCGGCGGCTGGACGCGGCCGGCTTTCCGAACCTGATCATCTTCGTCAGCGGCGGCCTCGACGAACACCGGATTCACCAGCTGGTAACCGAGGCGGGGGCCCCCATCGATGGCTTCGGCGTCGGCACCACCCTGGGAGCGGCGGGCGGGGTTCCGACCGTGGAGACGGTCTACAAGCTGGTGGACCATCAGGGACGTCCCGTCCGCAAGACCTCCTCGGGGAAGTCGACCTGGCCGGGCGCCAAGCAGGTCTACCGCCGGTCAGATTGGTCCAGCGACCTGCTCGGCCTGGCCGACGAGGACCCACCCACCGCATCGGCCACGCCGCTGCTGGAGGAGGTGATGAGGGAGGGCCGCCGGACCGCGGCCGGCCGCCGCCAGCTGAGTGCTTCCAGCCGGCACTTCGAAGACCAGTGGAGGCGGTTGCCGCCGCAGCTCAAGGAGCTGCAGTCGCCGCCCAGCTATCCTGTCAACCCCAGCCCCGAGCTGGAGCATCTCACCGCGGCCGTGGACCGCAGCCTGGCCGCCACCTCGGCCTGAGCCCGCATCCCCGGTCCAGGAGCTGGGCGATCAGGGCTTCAGCTCCCGGACCGCCGCCAGGAGCCGTTCGACATCGCCGGCGTCGTTGTAGTGGACCAGCCCCGCCCTGACCGCGCCGCCCGCCGCGCGCAGGCCCAGGGCACCCACCAGCTCAAAGGCGTAGTTGTCGCCGCTCCAGACGTTGATGTGGCGGGCCGCGAGGTGCTCCGCCACCTCATCGGGCGAGCGGCCCTCAGCCGCGAAGTAGGCCGTGGGCGCGCGGTGGGCGGAGCGGCCGTACAGGGTGACATGCCCCATCTGTCCCAGCCCCTCCAGAAGCTGCCTGAACAGCGACTGCTCGTACTCCTCCACCGCCGCCATGGAGCGCAAGATCCGCTGCCGCCGCGTTCCCTGCGCCTGCGGCAGAGCCGCGGCCAGGTGGTCCACCGCCGCGGTGACCCCGGCCAGGTCGGCGAGCTGAGGGGTGCCCCACTCGAAGCGCTCCGGCACCGAATCACTGGAGGGCAGGAGCTTGTCGGGCGCGAGGGTCTCGAGGAGGCTCGGGGATGCGACCACGGCCCCCACGTGGGGGCCGCACCATTTGTACGCCGAGGTCGCGTAGAAGTCGGCTCCCAGGGCCGCCATGTCCACCGCGAAGTGGGGGGTGTTGTGCACTCCATCCACGTACACAAGGGCCCCCACCGCATGGGCCAGCTCAGCTATCCGCCTGACCTCCGGCCGGATGCCCAGGAGGTTGCTGGCGGCCGTCACCGCCACCAGCCGGGTGCGCTCCCCCAGCAGCTCGCGGTACTGCTCCCACCCCAGCTCACCCGAGCTGGGGTCCACCGTGGCCCACCGCACCACGACCCCGGTTCGCTCAGCGGCCTGGACCCAGGGGCGGACGTCGGCATCATGATCCAGCTGAGAGACGATGATCTCGTCGCCCGGCCGCCAGTGCCTGGCCAGGGTCTGAGCCATCCGGTAGGTCAGGGTGGTCATGTTCGGACCCAGGACGACCCCCTCCGGCACCCCGCCCACCAGGTCCGCCACCGCCCGCCGGCACTCGGCCACAATGGCGTCGGCACGGTGGCTGGACGGAAAGTGGCCATCGGTGTTGCTCAGCCCGTGGCGGTAGGCGTCGGCGATGGCCTCGATCACAGGGATCGGGGTCTGGGTGCCGGCGGCGCCGTCAAGGTAGGCATATCCGTCCGCCAGCTGAGGAAAGTCCGCCCGGACCCGATCGACCTCGAATCGCCCGCCTGCCGCCGGCTCACCCGCCACTGTCATCACCTCCAAGGTTGACTGGACCTCCGTGATCAGTCGACGTCTCCGCCCCGGCCCCTGCCCACCCCCACGGGCCCCGATCTTACCGAGATGCGCCGTCCAGACCTCCGCCTGCAACCGGACGCGAGCCAGGCCAACGCCGCCGACCTTCGGATTCTGCGCGGGCGGCTCCACGACAGCACCCGCGCCGAGTGGACATATGCTGAACCAGTGCAGGCCCGGGGGCTTGTCTGATTCGAGCCAGCAGGAGGAGCAGATGGCCGACCAGCAGAATCAGGAGCCGACCCGGCTCTTTGGGCCGGAACACGTTCGCCGGTATCGCGAGACCGGTGGCCGGGAGGGCCACGACTGGATGGGCACCTCGACTTTGATTCTCACCACCCAGGGCAGGGCGTCCGGGCAGCCCCGCCCGACTCCTCTCATCTACGGCCGCGACGGCGACCGCTATGTGGTGGTCGCCTCCAAGGGGGGAGCGCCTACCCACCCCGCCTGGTACCTCAACCTGGAGCGCAACCCGGCGGCCGAGATCCAGGTCTGGTCGAAGACCATTCCGGTGTCAGCCGCAGTTGCCACCGGGGCGGAGCGCGAGCGGCTGTGGAAGCTGATGGTGGGCCAGTGGCCCGCCTACGAGGACTACCGGAAGAAGACCACCAGGGAGATCCCCGTCGTGGTGCTCACACCGGCCAGCCCCGGCGCCCACGGCTGAGCAAGCGCCGGGAAGGTGGCTCAGCTCAGGAGGTGGGCCTCCAGGGTGATCTTGGTTCCGGCCAATGCCTTGCTCACCGGGCAGTGCAGCTTGGCGTCCTCGGCGACCTTCTCGAAGCCGGCCTGGTCGAGGCCCTGCAGGCGACCGTCGACCTTCAGGTGGATCCCGGAGATCATGAAGCCGCCCGCTGGATCCGGTTCCAGGGTGACCGCCGCACTGACATCGAGGCCCTGGGGGGTGCCGCCGGCCTGGGCGATCAGCGCCGAGAGCTGCATCGCATAGCAGGCAGCGTGCGCGGCCGCGATCAGCTCCTCCGGGCTGGTGGCGCCACCCGCCTCCTCGGCGATCCGCTTGGGAAAGCTGACCGCATAGGTCCCAACCCCACTGCTGGAAAGCTCCACCTGGCCCGAACCCTCCTGGAGGGTCCCGCTCCAGGTCACATGCGCTCTGCGTACTGCCATCTCGATCAATCCTCCCTTAGCCCTGCGGACAGGTTGCGCCCCGCCCGATGCGGATGATACGCAAAGTCCGGCCGGCTCAATTGGCCGTCCCTGGCGAGATAGACTCAGACATGGCGGCGCCCGAGGCCTCCGGCTCGGGACGTGGGTGCGACCGGGCTTGAGTGCGGTGGAGGTGCTGTGGTGGCGACTACGCAGAAGTTGCAGGTCGAGGATCTGCTCAGCCTGGCGCGCCCCGACTTCGCGCGCTGGGAGGTGGTGAAGGACCTCATCGACGAGATGATCGACCTCTCCCTCAACTACCGCCAGTCGGGACACCCCGGCGGTTCCCGCTCCAAGGTTCACATGCTGGTTGCGACCCTGCTGTCGGGGGCCATGCGTTGGGACATCCAGCGCCCCTGGCGGCGGTTCTCGGACCGCTTCGTGCTCTCGGCCGGCCACACAGTCCCCCTGGTCTACGCCACCCTGGCGGTGCTCAACGAGTCGCTGCGGGCCCGTCAGCTCATCGATAGCGACCCACGCTTCGCATTCCCCGAGAACGGTCGCTTCGCGCTCACCTGGGAAGACCTGCTGACTCTGCGCCACCGGGGCGGGTTGCCCGGGCACGCCGAGATGAGCGGCAAGACCCTGTTCCTGAAGTTCAATACCGGGCCCTCGGGGCACGGCATGCCGCCCGCCGCGGGCGAGGCTCTGGCGCTCAAGCTGGCCGGCGCCTCTGAGGTGAAGGTGTTCTGCGTCGAGGGTGAGGGCGGGCTCACCCCCGGCGCTGCCCACGAGACCAAGAACTCCGCCTGGGGCCTGGGCCTCGACAACCTGGTGTTCCTGCTCGACTGGAACGACTTCGGGATCGACCTTCGCCCGGCGTCGGCGGTGGTGCCCGGCGACCCTGTGGGCTGGTTCGAGCCGTACGGCTGGCGCGTCAATGGGACCGAGTCCGGCATGGAGTGGGAGCCGGTGACCAATGCGGTGCTGGAGGCGGCGCGCGGGGACAATCCCGCCCGCGTCCCCTCGATCGCCTGGTTTCGAACCAGGAAGGGGCGCGAGTATGGCAAGTACGACGCCCCCTCGCACGGCAGCCCCCACCCCATGAACAGCGAGCCGTTCTGGAAGGTGCGCCGGCATTTCATGGAGAAGTACGGGGTCACCTACCTCGGCGTGGACGAGCCGGCACCGGCCAACCCCCGGGCCAGGGATGAGCAGGCGAGGGCGAACTTCAAAGTGGCGCTCGGGGTGCTGCACCGCGACCCCGAGCTGGTCAGGTACCTCAGCGACCGGCTGCTCCAGGTGGCCGCCACGGTCCCCGAGACCCTGCCTGACTTCAATTTGGGGCCGGCCACCACCGGGCTCATGCGCGATCCCCGAGTCACCGACTTTGCCTCGTACCCGAAGGAGATGTTCCTGGCCCCAGGCGAGCGCCAACCCAACCGGGCGGCGCTGGCGCAGTGGGG